>JAOZQB010000308.1 GCA_029932445.1 Bacteroidales bacterium
CTTTTTTTTATGTCCGGAAACGAACATCTTAAACGAAATGTTTTCGGTTTGGAATTTAAAAATCCCGTTGGACTGGCTGCCGGTTTTGATAAAAATGCAGAAGTTTTTGATGTGCTCGGAAGTTTCGGTTTCGCTTTTGTTGAAATCGGAACGGTAACGCCTCTCGGTCAAGCCGGAAACCCTAAACCCAGACTGTTCAGATTAAAAAAAGATAAAGCAATTATTAATCGAATGGGATTTAATAATCACGGATTGGCAGCTGCTGTTTCAAAATTAAAAAGGCGAAAATCAAAAATTATCATAGGCGGAAACATCGGAAAAAATACTGCAACACCAAATGATAAAGCCAACGAAGATTATTTCAGATGTTTTAATGATTTATTTCCCTATGTCGATTATTTTACGGTGAATGTAAGCTGTCCGAATATCAGTGATTTACACGAATTGCAAGACAAAGATGCTTTGCTTGAACTTCTCGAAGGTATTCAAAAATTAAATCGAAAAAAAACAAATCCGAAACCCGTTCTATTGAAAATTTCACCCGATTTGAACTTTGCTCAAATTGATGATACGCTTAAAATCATTCAACAAACAAAATTAGACGGGATTGTTGCGGTAAACACAACAACTTCAAGAGATAATTTATCGTATTCGGAAAAAGAAATTAAAAAAATCGGGAATGGCGGATTAAGCGGATTACCTTTAAAAAACCGTTCTACGGAAGTGATAAAATACATTTCCGAAAAAACGCAAGGCAAATTACCGATTATTGCTGTCGGCGGAATAATGACTGCCGAAGATGCTTTGGAAAAATTGGAAGCCGGTGCAAGTTTGGTGCAGGTTTATACCGGATTTATTTATGAAGGTCCGGCACTGATTAAAAAAATAATACACAAACTAAACACTAAACAAACTAAACACTAAACAAAAAATGCCCGAAATACTTCTTAAAAACGCATCAATAAACGGAAAAATCCAAAATCTTTTAATCAAAAACAACATCATTGATTATGTCGGAACAAATTTGCCTGATGCTGATATTGAGTATGATATAAGAGGTTTAGATGTTATTCCCGGAATGATTGACCCGCATGTGCATGTTCGTGATTTGAAGCAAAGCGAAAAAGAAGATTGGTCAAGTGCCTCAAATGCCGCTTTGAAAGGAGGTATTACAACTGTTTTTGATATGCCGAATACACGACCGCCGACAGTAAATTTACAATTTCTGAATGCAAAAAGAGAAAAAGCAAAGCTTGCAAAAGTGAATTACAAATTTAATGTTGCGGCAACCTCTCAAAATTTAAAAGAATTGGCGGAACTTCTTGACACAAAACCGGAAGATGTTGCTGCCTTAAAATTGTTTCTTGCCGGTTCAAACTCAAATGAATTTGTTGATGATGAGGAAGATATAAAACAAATTTTTGATTTATCATTGAAATATAATTTGCCGGTAATTGTTCATACCGAATGGCAAAAATGTGTTGAAGAATATTCTGCAAAAGTTCAAAATCCGACTGTTTCAGACCATAATTTTATGCGAAACAGTGAATGTTCCGTGAAGGGAACAGATTTGTTAATTTCATTGGCAAAAGAAATCGGAAATAAATTATACTTAGCACATATCTCAACGGCTGAAGAAATTGATATTATTAAAGCAAATAAAGAAAAATGCCGGGTATTTTGTGAAGTTACTCCTCACCATTTACTTATTAATGAAGAAATTTTAAAAACAGCAGGTAACTTCGGAAAAGTAAATCCGCCGTTGAGAACCGAAAAAGATAACAAACGAATTATGCAAGGCATCATTGAAGGAACCGTTGATACAATCGGAACCGACCACGCACCGCATCTTCTTTCGGAAAAATTAAAAGAATATTCTCAGGCACCGTCCGGATTTCCGGGATTGGAAACTGCTTTGCCTCTGCTGATTAATGAAGTGAATAAAGGAAGTTTCGATTTGAAAAAGCTGATTGAAATAACGTCATTTAACACGGCAAAAATATTTAATTTGAAAAACAGAGGACAAATTAAAGAAGGATATTTTGCCGATTTAACGGTAATTGATATGAATAAAACTTGGAAAATTGAAGCAAAAAACTTTAAAACAAAAGCAAAATATTCGCCATACGAAGGAATGAGCGGAAAAGGTGATGTTGTTATGACTTTCGTAAACGGGGAATTGAGATTTGAAAATAACCGGTAATTCTCAATAATGTCATGCTGAACTTGTTTCAGCATCCTGAAAATTAATATGAAACAAGGATACGTTTATATTATGAGTAATTTCAATAGAACTGTTTTGTATATCGGTGTTACAAATGATTTGGAAAGACGAGTAAAAGAGCATAAATCAGGAAAAGGTTCTTCTTTTACAAGTAAATATAAATGTTTTTATTTGATGTATTTTGAAAGAATGCAAGGAATTGAAAATGCAATTAAAAGGGAAAAACAGTTAAAAAATTGGAAAAGAGATTGGAAAATGAATTTAATAAAAGAAATGAACCCGCGCTTTAAAGATTTAGCGGAGGATTGGGATTAAAAAGATGCTGAAACAAGTTCAGCATGACCGAGCAGACAGAGATTATTTGTGTTTAATAAAATGAACAATAAAATAAGAAAAACCAAATAAGAAAAAATAAATTTTAAAAGTTAAAAAAATAAAAATGTTATGCTGAACTCGTTTCGGCATCTGAATTAAAAATATCAAAAATCTGTGCGAACAAATAATACTTTCAACTTTATAAACTTTTAACTTTACAAACTTACAACTCATTAAAATGACAAAAGAACTTTTCATCCTGAAACTCCACGACAT
>JAOZQB010000309.1 GCA_029932445.1 Bacteroidales bacterium
TTTTACAACATCATTCGGAACGGCAACAGCCAAATTATAATGTTTTATTTTCCAATTATTTTCTTTAAAAACGAGTATCCCCGACCCTCTGCAATTTCCCATCCAAGTATCCAAAGTTTCTTCAAACCAAGAAATTTTCATATCATCGGAAAAATAAATATGACGATTTGAAGGTTTAAAATCCCATGCTTTACCTTTATTGAAATACGGTTTGCAAAATTTATAAAATTCATCTTTTGTCCAACGTTCGCTTGCATCTGTTCCGAGATATATCGCATCATCGGACATTTTATTGAAATAATTCTCCAAATCGGCATCAGCTGCTGCTTTGTGCCAATTATCCAAAAGTCGGTTAATCGATTGTTTTTGCTTGTCTTTGTATTCTTTTGATATTGAGATTGTTTGGGAGTTGCAAGCAAGCAGAGTAAGTATTGAGATAAAAAATAAAATTCTCATTTGTAATAATTTTTAATTGAGTATATTAAGATTATGCATCCCATTTACCTTCTTTACGTAATACTTCAATAATTATTTCAGCTTCTTTAGTCAGTTCAATTTTATCAATTTTTGTTGTTCTGGTAATCGGAAAAGCTTTATCAACAGGCCATATCTCAACATGTTGCGGTCTTTTATAGGATGCGATATTTTTACAGTGTTCTAAAATTTCTTCCGGTGTCAGTTTAACACCCGGTTTAGGTTTTACAAATGCAAAAATTCCTTCATCAAATAGTTTATGTTTAATACCTACTACATCAACTATATCTACTTTCGGATGTTCAGCAATAAAAGCTTGTACTTCGTCAGGAAAAACCTGATAACCTTTCTGTTTAATTATAAATTTTGCTCTTCCGGAAAGGTATAAAGCACGATAAGTTCCCATATTTTTAAAATAACCTAAATCTCCGCTGTATAAAATTCCTTCTTTCGAAATAGCCTTTGCTGTTTCTTCAGGAAGATTATAATAACCCATAAAAACAATCGGCGGATGATAACAAATTTCACCATTTTCGCCGTCAGGAAGTTCGTCGCCGGCGGTTCCGTCTTCATTCATCGGTTTACGAATGCTCACTTTTCCTAATTCATCAAAATAGCGTCCTACTTGTCCTGCCATTTCTTCAACTGAAATACCAAGGGGCGTAAATGTTGAGAAGCCGGCTGTTTCGGTCATACCCAAACCGGTTCCGAATTTCGGAGCCATTAAAGAAAGTTTATTCAAAAAATCAACATCAACTGCCGAGCCGCCGTAAACGGCAAATTTTAAACTTGACAAATCATATGTTTCATAATCGGGATCTGCCCACATCATTCTGAATTGTGTAGGTATTTGACCTAAAACGGTTACTTTATGCTTTTCAATAGCTTTTAATGAGCCTTCGACAGTAAAAACTTTCACAAAAACGGCAGTTCCGCCTAAGAAAAGAATTGTTAACATTGTTTCTGTTATACATGCAACATGACTCGGCGGCAAATTCACCAAAATGCTGTCTTCCTGATTCATTTCGCTTGCTTTTGCAAGAATTTTATTTTGAATAATTATAGTTTCATGGTTCATTAATGCCGGTTTAGGAGAGCCTGTTGTACCGGTAGTAAAAATAATTATTGCAGGTGTCTTTGTATCTAAATTTTTGTAGATTTTATTCAGTTTTCCGGTAAATATATCTTTAATTTTCAACCAAATAAGTTTTGGTTTAGACATCATTTCTTGAATCGTTATTGCACCGTTAATTACTTGTTCGGTTTTAGGATCGGCTAAAACTTGTACAATATATTTTACATAATCACAATTATCACGAACATATTCTGCAATTTCATTAAAATCAATAAGCGGTGTTTTTCCGTGAGTAAAGAAAATCTTCGGATTAATTTTATCTAAGTCTCTTTTGAGTTCTTCTTTTTTAAGTCTTAAATCAAGCGGCGCAAAAATAGCCCCAATTTTTAAACAAGCGTACATTAATGCAGCATGTTCAGGAAACAGAATCAGCTGAGTAGCAATTATATCGCCTTTTTTAATTCCCATATCGACTAAACGCAAAGCAAAAAAATCAACAAGCGATTTCAATTGTTTGTATGTTACCTTTCGATTGTCTTCGTGTTGAATAATTGCAATTGAATTCGGCATTTCTTTTGCCCGGTTATCAATATAATTATTAAGTAAGGGTAATTTCCAATCTTGATTTTCCATATTAAATTTTTCTTATAATTTATTTTAATCATTTATCAGTAAAATATTATTTGTCCGCCTTTTATCACTGCTTTTTCTTCTTTGTTCAAAACATCAAAGAGAAGCATTTTTTTTTCTTGTTTTAATAAACGTACTGTTATTTTATTCGGAGGAACAAGCATTCCCGTGAATTTTGCCGAAACAGATTGTATTATACCGTAATTTTCAATCAGTTTTTCATGTATCAGCAAATTTATTGCTTTTGCAAATGTACATGTACCTTGAAGAATAATATCCGGCAAACCGATTGCTTTTGCAAATTTCGGATTTGTATGTATGGGAGCATCAATTTCAGCTTTCTCGGCATATTTATAAGGCAGCAATTTGTCAATATCTATTGTTTTTTGCCAAATTATTGATTCATTTAATTTTACTGTTTTCGGTATTTCTCCCAAACTTTCAGATTTTCCGATATATTTAACACCAAACAGTAAACCTCCGGAATATTCAGTTGCAATAAGTTCATTATCTGAATAATAATCAAATCTTATCAGCATTTTCGTTCCGTTTTTATGAGCTTTAATACTCCAAATTTTACTTTGAACATTAAGCTTTGCAGGTA
>JAOZQB010000096.1 GCA_029932445.1 Bacteroidales bacterium
TTCATTTATTGACAGTGATCCGATACAAATTCCGCACTTATTTTCAAGAAAAGAAGATATAGAAATAGCCGGATTTCTTACAAGTTCAATCGCATGGGGAAATCGCAAAATGATAATAAGAAATGCCCGAAAGATAATTGCTTTTATGCAAAATAATCCTCATGAATTTCTATTAAACGAAAATATTTGTCTTTCTGATGTTCAAAATATCGGTCATCGAACTTTTAAACCGGAAGATTTTTTATTTTTTCTGCAATCTTTAAAAAATATATACGAAAATCACGGAGGATTGGAAGATGTCTTTACAAAAGGATATAAAAACGAAAATTCCGTTTTTTCGGCTATAACTTACTTCAGAAATATTTTTTTTGAACTTCCGCACCTGCAACGAACTGAAAAACACATTGCAAATGTTATGAAAAACTCGGCAGCCAAACGCATTAATATGTTTCTGATGTGGATGGTAAGAAAGGATAACAGAGGTGTCCATTTTGGTCTTTGGGATAAAATTTCACCGGCTGATTTGATAATTCCTTTGGATATTCATACGGGCAATACGGCACGCAGCTTGGAACTTTTAACAAGAAAACAAAATGATCGAAAAGCCGCAGAAGAATTAACAAATAACTTAAAGAAGTTTGAGCCTGAGGACCCGGTTAAATACGACTTTGCCCTGTTTGGTTTAGGTGTTTTTGAAAAATTTGTATAAAAAATCAATGAAAATAATCAAGCGGATTTAAGTAAAACATTTTCTTCCATCCTTGATAATCTCCATCGATTCTCCACGGATAAGGAATCAATGTAACTATTGAATAATGTAGGTGTGGTGATTTTCCCTTTGCATTCCCGGATGTGCCAACAGAACCGATTAAAGTCCCTCTTTTTACAAATTTAAAACCGGAAGTCTTAATATTATTAAGATGTGCAAAATAATGTATTCTCCATTTCGGACCCAGAATTAGAATAACCTTTCCGCCTAAATTAATTTCTCCCGAATATAAAATTATTCCATTTACAGAAGATAAAACATTTGTTCCTTCCTTTGCAAAAATATCAACTCCTTTATGAGTAATTGATTTACCCCAAGGATAATACCAAAATGTTTTAGGGTTTCAATCATTTTTATCAGCTCCTTCAACGGGTATTATCAAATTTTGAGGTATCAATAATCCGCTCAATGAGATTATAAGAAAAATTATTAAAATTTTCCTTCTTCTTTTTTTCTTCATTTTATTAATTTAATAAAATTTGTGCTGCTGCGTACGGACTTATTTTCCCTGCCAAAACATCTTGCTCAAATTCTTTTAATTTATTACTGATTTTCTTATCTGAATAAAATCGATTTTTTAATTCTTCATTAATGGTTTCATACATTCGAAATTTCGCTTGTTTGCTTCTTCTTTCATAAAAATAATTATTTTTTTTCGTGAAAAGAAAATAGTCTTCAAGCAAATCGGCAATTTCCGAAATTCCGCTTCCGTTCTCTGCAGATGCAGTAACAACTTTCGGATTCCGGCCTGATTCTGAAGGCGGAAACAAATGCAATGCATTTTGATATTCAGCTTGTGCCCGAGTTGCATTTTTAATATTATCACTATCTGCTTTATTAATAACAATTAAATCAGCTATTTCCGTAATGCCTCTTTTTATCCCTTGTAATTCATCACCGGCACCGGCTAACATTAACAACATAAAAAAATCAACCATCGAATTTACGACCGTTTCCGATTGACCGACGCCAACCGTTTCAATAAAAATCGTATCAAAACCGGCAGCTTCACACAAAATAATTGTTTCAGCTGTTTTTCTGGCAACACCGCCTAAAGAACCGGCCGACGGCGATGGTCTGATAAATGCATTTTTTTCGGCACTTAATTTTTCCATTCGTGTTTTATCACCAAGAATACTTCCTCCGGAACGTTCACTTGAAGGATCAATTGCAAGCACTGCGATCTTCTTTCCTTTATCCAAAAGATGCATCCCGAAAGTTTCTATAAACGTGCTTTTACCGACACCGGGAACACCTGTTATCCCGATTCTCACGGAATTCCCGCTAAAAGGCAAACACTCGGAAATTATTTCTTGTGCTTTTTCAAAATATTCTTTTTTAGAACTTTCAATTAAGGTAATCGCTTGGCTTAAAACAGTTATTTCTCCGTTTTTTATTCCGTTAACATATTCTTCAACACTTTTAGTATTCTTTTTAATTTGTTTAAATTTTGATACGGATTTCTCATTAAGTGAATTTACTTCTTTTACACCTTTTTTTACGGAAAGAGCTGATTTGTGTTTTTTAGTCATTTTTAAAATATAATTATGATTATACAAATTTATGAAAGTTTGTTTAAAATAAAAAAAGCCGCTCAAATGAGCGACTCTTTTTCAATTAATTTAATTAACTAACGTCTCGGATCCTTAACAGGTTTACCGATCGGTTTATTAATTTTAACAGTAACATGACCTTTTGAGTCTTTAATAAACATAAAATCATAAGGTCCGCCCCACCAGTATCCTGAATCAGGTAATGTAGGAGTGGCAGTGAAAACAAAAATCGGTGTACAGTTATTTGTAACTAAACCGCCTTCAATATCTTCAAACATAATTCTTCCGTATGCACCATAAGCATTTTGATTATTAATGAATTGATTTCCGAGCGGACTTACTATTGTACCGTCATCTTTCAACTCTAATCTCAAAGAATCTTGATCATCATACCAGAAATTTTGCATGACTAATAATCCTTGACTGAAATCATCATCATCAAACAATTCTACTATAGAAGCAGCATTTTCTGCACCATCGATAAAGTTGGTATAGTTTCCTGCAAATTTAGTATAGTCTAATAAACAATTTTTGTACAGTCGCACTTGGTTTACATTAAAAAATGTATCAATGACACCTGCACTTGCAGCTGTTAATTTCAATAAGAAAGGAGCAACCGAATCTAAAGGCATTTCCGCATTACTGACATTAATATCAATGCTTCCGCTTAATTCACCCGCCGGTATTACAAATTGAGTTGCAGATAAAGTAAACTCTTGTCCTAATTTAGCTCCCGTTGTATCAACAATTTCAAAATCAACGGTTACATCACTTGTTAAAGGAGCACCAAAAAGACTGGCAGATAATGTCGTTGAATAATCCTGAGGAACACCGTTCTCATCTAAAGCCGGCATACTGACTAACTTATCAGTACTTTCAAATCTGACTCTGGTTACGGCACCGTCAACAGTACTGCCTTCCAAAGTTGCATATGGTCTGTTTGCTATATCGGATATACTGTCTTTTTCACAAGAAGCAAAAAACAATACGGCAAACAAAACACTTAATATTGCACTATATTTTTTCATATTTTTAGAAATTTAAATGTTTATTGTTTTAGTTTAAGGGACTATGAAATACGTCCCTCATTAACAAAAATTTTATTGATTCCACCATACATTATCTGATAATGTAACACTCGGGACATTAGCAGTGTTATAATCCAACTCATCTTGCGGATAAGGGTATCTTCGCGGAATATCTGTTGTTGTATTAGCAGCAGCAGATAAAACGGGGAATCCGGTTCTTCTCCAATCACTATAAGATTGAACGGTTCCGAAATTAGCAATATATTTTTGTCGCATAATAGTTTCAAGATCAATATTTCCGTCACCTACATTAATGGTACCGTACCATCCCCAAGTCAGGATATCTGCCGGATCATAATCATAATGATCGGCATCATTAGGAAGAACTAATAAAACTGATGCAATGGCACCGTCTAAATAAGCCGTATCTGCATCAGACACATTTCCTAATTCAAAATTTGCTTCAGCTTCAATAAATTTTAATTCATGATACGTCATTAAATAGACTGTAGCATCATCAGCAGCAACAAAATCACCGGGTAAAGCTATACCTTCTTCATCATTCGTTCCCGGTTCGCCTCCGACAGAAGCAGCTCCGTCTGAACTGTACTCCAAGATTCTGTTATCAGCATCATTTATAAGCATATCAATAAAGGTAGAAGCCATTGTTATATCACCTCTTTGAGACATAAACTGAGATAAAGGACTTTTTGCATCTGAACTAAAGGTAAACTGCATATTATCTGCATTGGAAGTGAATCCGTTTGCAGCATAAGTTAAAGCATCAGTGTATGCCTGACTTCCGTTTACTCCTGATAAATTTAATGCATATCTGGCTTTTAAAGACCAAGCTAATTTTGTCCAACTGTCTAAATTGCCTGCATAGAACATATCTTCATCACCGGGACTTTCAAGACTCTCGTCAGCTGCTAAATCTGTAATAGCGGCATCCAATAAACTTTGAACAGTCGTATAAATTGCTTCTTGAGTATCATAAGCAGGAGCTAATTGATCATTACCTTGAAAAGCATCAGAATAAGGGATATCACCGAATAAATCAGTCATATAAGCTAAATCCCAAGCAGTAAGCACCTTAGCGACACCGGCATAATGCGGTGAATTATTTGCATCTGCTTTATCAATCATTTGTTTTAAATCCATTAAATTTGATTGATAAGCTGCACCCCAAAGATTATTAACATCCGAAGATTTATACACATAACGTCCTTGAGTTAACGATTGTCTTGATGCACCGTTAAAATATTGCAACCACATATTCGTGGGTCTGACAGCATCATTTCCCATCATGGTATAAGCCATTTCAGTTTGAATGCTCGGCAATAACAAACTGACGGGTACATCAGTCGGGTTATTGGGGTCAACATTAATATCCGTATCTATCCATTTTTTACAAGATGTAAGTGAGATAACAGATATCAAAATAAAGCCCAAAGCTATTTTTGTTATATTTTTCATATCTATTGTATTTTAATTTTAATTTTTAATTAATATAAATTAGAAAGTTAATCTTATACCAAATGTGTAAGATTTCTTACCCGGCATGTTAAAATAATCCATACCTTGACCGTTATCTGCACCTACTAAACTTGTATTCGGATCAATTCCCGTATACGGAGTTGATAACCATAAGTTTGTACCGGTAGCAAATACTTCAGCATTTGATAAGAATGTTTTATCTAAAATAGTTTTGTTTAACTTATAAGATAGAGAGACTTCTTTTAATCTGATCCAACTTGCATCTTCCATAGCAGCTGCTGAAGGGCCTCCGCCGAAATTACTTCCGTATCCTTGATACCAAGTTTGGTCTAAAACAACAGGTACATGAGCATCACCCGTAACTACGACATTTCCGTCGGCATCTAAATGTCCCAATTTACCTTCAAAATATACAATGTTTTCCGAAGGTGTTAAAGCCATATTAATGGTTCCGTCAGCATTATAAACCACATCTCTGTTTTCTGTTTCCTTAGAAACACCGAAGAAGTTCATAGCAAAACGTGTTCCGTTATAGAATAATCCGCCTTTTTTGAAATCAAATAAGAATGAGAAAGTGATACCTTTATAAGAAACAGAATTGAAAATATTTGCTGTCCAATCCGGATTAATTGTTCCTAAAGAAACCATTGCAGTATCAGCCGGGAACGGGAAACCGTCAGTATATCCGTCTGTAGGATCATCATTAATAATCATATTTCCGTCAGCATCTTTATACCAATCATTTCCGTATACAGAACGATAATCTTCACCGGCAACCGCACGAATTTGAGGTACGGTAAATCCGCTTAAGAATAAATTATCAATTCCTTCGGCTAAGCTTTCAACAACATTTTTGTTTTGTGTAAAGTTAACATTGATATCCCAATTTAAATCTTTCGTTTTAACAGGGTTTAAATATAAAGAAACCTCGATACCTTTTGATGACATTGTACCGGCATTTCTGTAAACATATCCGTAACCTGAAGTAGGTGCAACCGGAACTGCCATTAACAAGTCAACCGATTGATTGTCAAAATAAGAAACATCAAGACCGATTCTGTTTTTCATAAATTTTAATTCAGCACCAACTTCTATCGTTTTGGTTTTTTCATGATTCAAATCAGCACTTCCAAGTACATCACCCAAAGTAAATCCTGTTTGGCCTAATAGGGGAAAAGCTAAACCGTCAGTCCATCCGTCACCTGCTCCTGAAGTAACATAAGGAGTAGATAAGTTATAAGCGCTTGCATAGTTAGCCGTAACCGCATAAGACGCTCTTAATTTACCGAAAGATAAAATATTATTACCTTTTAAAGCACCTAATTCAGAAAAAACAAATGATAAGTTAGCAGAGGGAAACAAAGAAGACAAATTATCTTCAGGCATAGTCGTTGCCCATTCATTTCTGACTGTTCCGCCGACATATAACATATTTTTATATGCTAATGTTAAATCACCGAATACAGCCATTGTTCTGAATTCAGTTAAATTTACGGCTGTTTTTTGGTTACTTGTATTTGAAACATCATCAAATCCGGGAATAATTAAATCACCGTCTGTATAACCGTCAACATATTTAAAATAATTTCTGTACATATTTGCACCTAAATTAAAACTCAAATTTAGGTCATCGGTTAAATTTCTATTAATTTTAGCCAAGAAATCCGTATTAAAAATAGATTGATAATTTCCGGATTCATATACAGAACCTGTTGGTGTATCATTAGAACCGATTGCCATAACATCTTTATAAGAATCTAAATAAAAGTCATTAGAAACTCTTAATGAGAATGATAACCAATCTAAAGCATCATAATCGGCATAAATATTACCGGTTAAACGATTAACTTTATCATGATAATAAATTTTATTGGCAACCCAATACGGATTATCATAACCGCCTCCGTGTCTGTATGATCTTTGACTTCCGTCTTCTAATTCATAACCTGCGGCATTATCAAATGAAGGAGCTGTTCTTAATAAACCGAGCATAATACCGGATGTATTAGAACCTTTTTGAATGAAATTACCGTAAGAATAAACATAATTAATATTTGCTCCGGTAGTAATTTTATCCGTCAATTTTGTAGATGAATTAACACGAATTGAAGTTCTGTTAAAAACATTATTCGGAACAATACCTTCTTCATTTCTGTTACCTATTGAAATATAATAAGAAGAAACATCATTTGCATTACTGAGACTTATATTATTGTTATAAGTATATCCGTTTTGGAAGAATGCATATTTATCATATACTTGAGCAGGTCCGCCGTCAGCTAAGGGATCATTTTGACTTACCAAAGCACCGTGAACATCGTATTCGGGATATAACCAAACACTCGGATCCGTAGAATAAGCCATGGTATCCAATTTAGGACCCCAACTTGTGTTTTTACCGCTAATCCATTGACCGTCCGAACCTTGTCCGTAGGTAGTTTGAAGCGCAGGTAATTTACTGACTTGATTCATACTGAAAGAAGAAGAAAAATTAACTTCCATTTTTTGTCCTGCTTTCCCTTTTTTAGTCGTAATCATAATAACACCGTTAGCAGCTTGCACACCGTAAAGAGCCGTTGCAGCACCACCTTTTAATACTGAAATACTTTCAATATCTTCCGGATTAATATCAATACTTCTGGCAGACATTTGAACACCGTCAACACCGCTACTACCACCTGTAGAAGCAATCGGTTGTCCGTCAATAACATAAAGCGGTTGATTGTTTCTTGTTAAAGAAGCAGCACCACGAATGGTCATGTAAGAAGCAGAACCTGCACCACCGTCAGATTCAGTTACAATTACACCTGAGGTTCTTGAACCGATAAGTTTAGTAACATCATCCGCATTTGATTGCTGAATGTCTTCTCCGCTTACGCTTTGAACTTCATATCCAAGTGCTTTCTTTTCTTTAGAAACACCTAAAGCTGTTACTACAACCTCATCAATAAATTCACTTGATTGTACTAAAGTAACATCAACAACATTTCCGGTAATAGTCACTTCTTGTGTTTCCATACCAATGTATGAAAATACCAAAGTGTTAGAACCGTCGGGAACGTCAATAGAGTATGCACCGTCACCTAAAGTCATGGTACCTATTGTTGTTCCTTTCACGAGCACACTGACACCGGGTAATGCCTCACCGGCATCATCAATAACTTTACCCGTTACCGTGTTTTGAGCGTAAACTTGCAATCCCAATATAGAGAAAATTGCAAATAATAGCATTAGTTTTTTCATAAACAAACAATTTTTAGTTAACAATTAAAATTTATTTTATCATACAAACTTAATAATAAAATAATTCTAAACAAAACATAAAATACTAATATTTTCAATATTTACAGAGCAAAAACGCATAAGTACCTAATACAGTGTATTTTGTAAAATTCTAAAGAATTAACATTTTTTAACAAGATTTTAGAACACCTTATATATAAAGGGAATCAATTATATATTTTTAAAACGAATATTAATTTAGATAAAAATAATTAATTTTGTAAAAGATAAACTTAAAAACATTCTGATGCAAAAAGAGATATTTATAAAAGTACAAAAATGGCTTACCGAAAAATATGATAATGATACAATAAAAGCCGTAAAAAATTTAATCCGAAATGATGAAAAAGAACTCTTCGACTGTTTTTATAAAAATTTAGAATTCGGAACCGGTGGTTTAAGGGGAATTATGGGAGCAGGTACAAACCGAGTAAATAAGTATACCATAGGTGCTGCCACACAGGGTTTATGTAACTATATAAGTAAAACAATTCTGACAAATAATCAACTGAATGTAGCTATTGCTTATGATTGCCGAAATAACAGTATGTATTTTGCCCAAATTACTGCAGATATTTTTTCGGCAAACGGGTTTCATGTTTATCTTTTTGAAAGTTTAAGACCGACACCGGAATTATCATTTGCCGTCAGAGAATATAATTGTCAGAGCGGAGTTGTGATAACAGCTTCTCATAATTCGAAAGAATACAACGGCTATAAAGTTTATTGGAACGACGGCGCACAAGTTACACATCCGCATGACAAAAACATTATAGAAGAAGTTAATAAAATTACCGATGTAAGTCAAATTAAATTTGAAGGAAATAAAAATGACATTACTCTTTTAGGAGAAAAATTCGATAAAAAATATTTAAACAAAATTACCGAGTTATCTTTGTCACCCAAGATTATAAAAAAGCATTCCGATTTTAAAATTGTTTATACCCCGATTCACGGAACAGGAGTTAAGTTAGTTCCGGAGATTTTGAAAAAATTTGGTTTTACTAATATATATAATGTCCCTGAACAAGATGTAACGGACGGTAATTTCCCTACGGTAATTTCCCCTAATCCGGAAAATGCCGAAGCCCTGCAACTCGCTCTTAAAAAAGCAAAAGAAGTAGGAGCAGAATTAGTATTGGCAACCGATCCGGATGGTGATCGTGTAGGGATTGCCGTAAGAGATCTTGAAAATGAACTGATTTTATTAAACGGAAACCAGACTGCAAGTCTTTTAATATATTATCTTATTAAAACCCGAAAAGGAAAAAATCTTTTGAAAGGAAATGAATATATCGTTAAAACAATTGTAACAAGTGAAATACTTTTTGATATTGCATCCTCTTTTAATGTCAATTATTATGATACATTAACCGGTTTTAAATACATAGCAGAAATCATCAGAAATAAAGAAGGCAAAGAATTATTTATAGGCGGCGGAGAAGAAAGTTACGGTTACCTTGCCGGTGAATTTGTAAGGGATAAAGATGCCGTAATGGCTTCTGCATTGATTGCAGAAATAGCTGTTTGGGCCAAAGAACAAGGAAAATCAATGTATGAATTGTTAATAGATTTATATGTTGAATACGGTTTTTATAAAGAAAGTCTTATAAACATCGTCAGAAAAGGAAAATCCGGTGCGGATGAAATTAAACAAATAATGGAAAATTTCAGAAACAATGCTCCTAAAGAAATTGCAGGTTCTAAAGTGATTGAAATAAAAGATTTTTTACTGCAACAAAGCGAAAATTTAGTAACTGAAACAATTGAACCTATTACTTTGCCGCAATCAAATGTGATTCAATTTTATACGGATGACGGTTCTAAAATCACCGTTCGTCCTTCCGGAACAGAGCCTAAAATTAAATTTTATATCAGTGTAAAAGAAACCCTATGCTGTAAAGAAAAGTTTGAAGAAAGAAATAAAGAACTCTCAAAAAAAATTCAAAAAATCACAAAATCACTAGATGTCTGACAAGAAAATCTGCAAGTCATCGTATCATTTCATTGATAGACTGAGGATTAAATGCAAATCAGTTTCACTAAAATTAAAATAGTGATACGATGACTATCAGTATTTTAAATTTTGTCTTGCGAATATGAGGTAAATTAAGAATTAATTAATTAACGATGATCCGTCAAAATTTAAAGGCAATAAATCTTTTGCATCATTAATTACCGTAATTTTAGATTCACTGACTAAATAAATTTTAATCGGTGTATTAAAACGCGTTTCTGTTTCAACTAAAACCTGCCTGCATGAACCGCAAGGAGGAATCGGTGATTCCACATATTTCTTATTTGTAAATGCGGTAACGGCAATGGCTTTAACAGGAACATTCGGAAATTTTGAATTAGCATAAAATATTGCAACTCTTTCAGCACAAATCCCGGAAGGGTAAGCGGCATTTTCTTGATTCGTGCCTGTAATTATTTCACCGTTCTCCAACAACACGGCAGCACCTACTTGAAACTTGGAATAAGGGGCATAAGCATTATTAACTGCTCCTTTTGATTTTTGAATTAAAATTTGTTCTTCTTTGCTTAATTCATCAACCGAATCATACTCATAGGTAACGGTTGTGATATTCTTCTTTTTCATGTGT
>JAOZQB010000097.1 GCA_029932445.1 Bacteroidales bacterium
GGTTAAAATAAAAAAGACTCGATATTATTATATACCGAGTCATTTCTTAATGCATGTATTGTAAGTTTTAATTTAAATTTTCCCACGCGCTGCCTGTCCAAACTTTTAATTTATTATCATTGGTATCGTAATAAATACTTCCTGATTGAGGGCTTGCAGGAGCTGTTGACAAAGCCGGCGCATTAATCAATTCACTTGCATTTAAAGTTCCTCCGGATAAAGTACCGGTTCCCAGGTCTAAATTATCGTTTGCAATATCCGGACTGATAGTATTTGTATTATCATTTCTTTGCCAGAATTTGGCTCCGCCGTTAGCAATAATAATAGCATCTATATCCCATTTATCAGCAAGATTGTTTCTTAAATTTTCTCGTTCGGTATCTGAAACAGCTTGTGAATAAGCCATTATTTCAGCTATATCTCCGTTCCAATAACCGACAGAAGTATAATCTCCGCAACCTAACTTAAGATTTCCCGGTCCGTCTGTAATATCATTAACTACTGCATTTCCTGTTGTTTGTAAGGCACCGTTAATATATAATTGAAAAGGTTCTCCGGGTTTCCAAACATATTCAACAATTTGAAATTTATTTAAGCCCATTGCCATAACCGTTCCTGTATAACTTCCCCAATCTAAATCTTCAAATAAAAAATTATCTTTATTCCCGAAAGCAAATTCTCGCCCATCCGGTGATGTTTGGTATTTGGACAAAATAGCCATCCTTTTTGTATCGGAAGGTTTTACCACGGCAATAATTGTAAATCCTCTTGTATTATCGTGCAGTTCTACATCTCCTGCAGACATCACATCATCAATTCCGTCGAAATAAACAACATTTTTACCGTTTTGAACACTTGTTTTTAAAACAGGAGCATTAACAGCCGTAAAATCATTCCCGTTTCCGGATAAATCACTCCAAGAAGCTAAGGAACTGCCGTCGGTACCGGAAAGTTGAGAAGCATCCAGCCAACAATTTAAATAACTTATATCATCAGGTAATTTTTTTATAGACACGTTTTTTTCACGAACAATTTTAATTTTATTATTTATTTTTTGAATTTCCATATAACCTTTCGGACCTATAGCACGAAAATCAGGAAGATCGTCTATCGTATTTCCGTTAGGATTTATATAACATAAATTTGATCCTGTATTAAAGAACATTCGTTTGTTGCCGTCAGGAGCATTTGCTATACTTGCAGATAGTGTTATTGTAATATCACCACCATCGGTATTTGCCGTTAAAAAGTCAAAGCCCCAAAAATCGGTAGCGTCATAATCTGTTGTAGTATTTACAACTTTTGGAATTGCACTTCTGCTGTCTTGAATTTTAAGCCATTCCGTTGCATTGTCAGATTTTACATATAAACCTTTCCCTATATTATATATTGATGCAGGAGAAGCTCCGTCAATATTTTGCCCGGAAGTCGTTTGTAAATTAATAACTCCGTTTCCGGCTTCTTTATATAATCGAAGAAACCAACCTTCATTTTGTGTGTCGGCATCCGGTATTGTAATTGTAGTAGTTGAAGATGCTGCCGTAATATAATAAATTCGGTTTAATTCGGTAATTGTTGCGCTGCCGGAAGAAGCATCTAAATGTACAATAGTATCCAAAAAAATTGATCCTAAATCGAAACGTCCGGCAACACCCAACCAACGTGTATCCCCTGTGTCGTTAGTAGAAAGAACATATTGATTATTATCAGTATTAGCAGCACCGTTTGCTTCGTATCTGTAAAAAGTTCCGGTTGAAGCAACAAAACATAAATCGTTATCACTGCCTGATGCAGCTTCAGCTGAAGCAACATCAGCATATTGACTTATCTTACTTCCCAAATATTCCCATCCGGAACCATTGTAAAAATAAAATCCTGAAATACCGTCGGTTTGGTAAACCAGTAAACTTGCAGCAGGTGCAGAAATTGCGTTTTTTTGAGCTTCGGTAACACGAGGTAATAAAAAACCTTGGGTACCTGCAGCACTTTTTACATCAAGAATTGCAGAGGCATCGGCATCGGTTCCGTCATCATTTACGGCTATTCCTTGTGAAAAAGAAACAGTAGCTTGTAACATTATTATTAACAAGAAAACAAGGGTTAATTTTATATTTTTCATAACTTAATTATTTAATAAGGTTTTTTAATTTATTTATTTAATATAATTCGGTTTCGATACGTATTTCCGTCAGATAATTTTATTTCGAGAAAATACACACCGTTTGAAAATTGTGATAAATCAATTTTATTTACGGACTTTGCCTGAGTATTTAAATAACAAACTTTACCGTTTGCAGAATGTATTTTAATCGATTCAAATTCGGTATTTGAATGATTTGCAAATTTTATAAATTGACTTGTCGGATTCGGATAAACCGTAATGTTGTTCGACAAATTATCGGTAACTCCTGAAGTTTGAGATTGAAAAGTCAAATAAAAGCGTTCGTTATCATATTCGCCCGAATGATGAAATTGATAACATTCCTCGGTATTCAAATTAACATATGATACTGTTTCATTATCAACTAAATACACATCATATCTGTCAAAATTATAATCTTTTAAATTAATTGAATAATCTCCTTCCTGAGCAAAAATTCCTAATTGAATAATTGTATTCGGTTTAATTTCAGGCAATGAATTAATGGCTGTCTTTTTAAGGTCTGTTCCGATTATATATATTTGCGGAAAATTTTCGTTAGCAGGAAATAATTTTCGTGCATCAAAATTCGGGTCGAAACCGAAAGTTGAATTTTCAATAATACGAGCTATCGTTTCATCTGATTTGCTTCCCGATATTTGAACTTTTAAAAAATCATTAAGCGGTGATTTGTAAAATTCCTGAACTGCATGCGTACGATAACTTTTATTTAAAATCAAGTTTACGTTATCCGTATTTGTTTTAATAAAGAAACCTTGTCCGACGGGAATTTTCCCGTTTGCATCTCCCGTACCGATACCGTATGTACCGCCTGAAGAAGGCACATAATATCTGTAATTAGCTTGAGAGCCGGAACCGTCATCATCATCAAAATAATAAATTGCATCTTCGGCACCCGCCGGGACAGCACCGCCGGAAACAGCAGCATCCCAATCTAACACTGAAGTATAGGGATTTCCTATCATATTCCAACCTTGAAAATCAAGATCTCCCGAATTATACATATATAAAGTTACCGTATAATCATCAACATTTATTTTACCCTGAAAAGGAATTGTTGTTTCATAATAATAGTAAGCATAGCCGTGTGCATTCAATAAGTTTGTACCGGTATATCCTTGCCAAGGATTATAATCACCTGTTCCGGCCCAATCCATTGAAGCATCCCACCACATAAAATTATTTGTATTAAATAAGCTTAATGGTGCACCGTCAATGGGAGAAGAAATATAATGCCAACATGTTCCCGTCAAATAACGATTTACAGTAGCATCAACATTCGATGTATAAGAAATTAAAGATCCGTCACCCGACAAACTTGATTCGACAGAAATACCGTCAACTCCTGCATTATTTGACAATGTACTTTGAACCGTTAAAGCTTTGTTTTCGGGAATGCTTAAAATGTTTCCCGTATTATTAACCGTTAAGTTATTGCAAACAGTCGGTGTTGTTGCATCACCTGTTACAGATTTAGTACCGTTCCCGTTAATCACTAAATTTCCGTAAGCCCAATTTTTAATATTTTGATCAGTTCCGTCATAAACTACGGTACTTGCAGAATTAATACTTACGGAAGCTGCGGAAAATATACCTGAGCTTAAGTGCAATTCGGAACCGGCATTCAAATTTAATTGCCCGCTTGTTGTTACATTTGTTCCGTCAATTTTAAGTGTTCCTGATGTACCGTTTCCCACAGATATATTTCCCGGTATTTTGAAATATGTGCCCGTTGAAACAATTACATTTCTTGCGTCAGAAATTTTTATTGCTGTTTGAGCATTTCCGTGTGAAAAAATAAACATCAGTACAAAAAATACTGCAAAACCGAACGGATTTTTTTTCAATTGTTTTAATGTTTCCATCTTTCCAGTTTTTTGTTTTAAATAATTCAATTTTCAGTTTCAAAACTTTCTTCAAAATTACAAACACAGAACGCTTCTTGATAAGGGTAAAACCTACTAAATAAAAGATATCGTTTAAAAAGGGTAATTATACCCGGTTTTTTTATTTCACTATTATTCAATATATTAAAACAGGAATGCAGAATGCATCCCTGTTATGATTAACTAAAAATTGATTAAATTATGAAAAGCAAAATTATTTTCTGATAATAAATTTTCGTATTACGGTATTAGTATCATTTTGAATTTTTACAAACCAAATACCGCTTTTAAAATTTTTCAGATTAATATTTGTTACACGATTTTTAATATCAGACTGATAACAAATTTTTCCGGTAATTGATATTATTTGAATTTTTCCGTTATTAAACTGATTTTCGTTTAATTCAATATTGATAAAATCTTTTGCAGGGTTCGGAAAAACAATCAGTCCGTCTTCAATTGCATTTTCGATATTTGATGTCGTTTTGTTAAAGACTATTGAAAATCTGTCATTAACTTCTCCGCCGGAATGTTTAAAAACGTAATTTTTCTCTTTATTTAAATCAAGATAAAGATCAAGATAACTGTCGTACAAATATAATTCGGGAGAAGAAATTGTCAGGTCTTCGACATTTAATGTATAATTACCGGCAACAGCTTTAAAACCGAGCTTTAACGCATCATTTTCACTGACTTCGGGAACAGAATTTATGGCAATTCTTCGATTATCAGGAGTGTAACTGTATATTTGAAGAATTGTTTCATCTCCTTCTGAAAGTTTTACTGCATCATATTGTTCATCATAATTTAATGATGCTTCCGACACTGTCCTGAAAATCATTTCATCGCTTTTATTATTACCGGTTATCTTAATTTTCAAAATTTCAGAAGTTTTATTTTTATAAAATACTTGTGCATTATGAGATCGATATAATTTATTAAGATTAATCGTTAAATTATCGGTATTTGTTTTAACAAAGAACGCTTGTCCTAAAGGAATTTTCCCCGTTGCATCAGCTGTTCCTACTCCGTATGTTCCGCCTGTTGAAGGAACATAATATCTGTAATTACTTTGTGATCCGGTGCCGTCGTCATCAAAAAAATATATTGCATTTTCAACCCCTGAAGGAACAGACCCGTCAGAAACTAAAACATCCCAATCTAAAACTGAAGTGTAAGGATTTCCTATTAAATTCCATCCTTGATTATCTGCATTCCCGGTTGCACTTTTGTGCAATGTTACAGTATAGTCACCGACATTCATACTCCCTTGATATTTAATTGTATCTTCAGCACTGTAAAAAGCGTAACCCGTTCCGTTTTCGAGATTTGTATTACCGAATGTTTTCCACGGATTATAATCTCCTGTTCCTGTCCATTCCATTGAAGCATCCCACCATAATAAATTATTTGTATTAAATAAACTTGCAGGAGCCGCATCAATGGGTGATGCAATATAATGCCAGCAATCTCCTGAAATATACCTTTCTACAGTTGCATTAATACCGGAAGTATTACAAATTAATGATCCGTCTCCCGCGGAATTCGACTGCAATATTATTCCGTTTAATCCTGCAGAATTTGTTACAGATCCGGTAACGGTTAATGCTTTGCCGACAGGAATTTCAAGACTGTTACCTGTATTATTAATTGTAAGATTATTACATACAGTCGGAGTAACAGCATCTCCTGTAATTTGCATCATTCCCGTACCGCTTAAAATTAAATTCCCGTAATTCCAATTTTTTATTGACAAATCTGTTCCCAAATATGTTACAGTGCTGCCGGGATCAATTGAAGTACCGGAACAAGTAATATTGCATCCTGTAATTGTTAATGCAGAGCCGTTATTTAAAATTAAATTTCCGACAATATTTAAAGTTCCGGATTCTCCGTTTAAAGAACCGGAGACTCCTTGCCCTATTGTAACATTACCGACAACGGTTATATTACCTCCGGTTTTCAGAAATAAATTTGCACCGTCTTTAATTGTTATAGATTTACAAGAATCTTCGACTTCATCAACATTCGGATAATAGCTACATGAAGATTCTATTACTACATCCGTATTTTTATCGGGGACAATATTATCTGTCCAATTTCCGTTAGTTTTCCAATCATCATTAACAGTTCCTGTCCATGAACGTGTTTGTGCATTTAAATTTAAACTGATAAAAAACAATATAAAAAGGGTCAGACTGTTTTTTAAATTGAAAGTGTAAAGTAGATTTTTCATGACTTCAAAATTTAAGTTAATATTAAGTTTTTTATGTTTCTGTTTTACACTACAAATATAGATGTTGAATGAACTGTTTTTCAGAGCCAAAAAACCTATTTAAAATCTTACCGAGAATTGCGTATTATTACTTATACCGAAAAAAAGTTATTAAAAAACGAGGATGAATAAATTCACCCTCGCAAAACTAAACTTGAATTATAAAAAATGTTTTGTGCAGCGTTTAGTTATTTATGTTATTTATTTTTCAATAAATTTTTTAAACGAAAGAGTCACTGAAAAAAAAGTATTCGGGATACTGTCAACTTCAAAATCAACACCGTAAATTTCCATTATCAGTTTAATTATCGAAAGACCGATTCCCGAACCGTTTTGAGCATATTGTTTTTTATTCATCTGATTAAAGTCATTAATCCTCATAATTTTTTCTTTTGAAAGCCCTGACCCTTCGTTCTTCACATTTATAATAAAAGTGTTGTTTTCAATGTATGAATTTATAAAAATTTTATGCCCGAGATGTGAAAATTTTACGGCATTATCAATTAATTCCCGAATCAATAATTCTAAAAAATAATCTTTAATTTTTAAATCAACCGGGGAAGTCGATAATTCAAAATCCGTTTTTCTGTTTTTATATTCATCAGAAGCTACAATTTTATTAATTATTGTATCAGTATCAATATAATCACAATCTCTTAATTTTTTTATTCCTGTTATGTTGACCGAATCCATTTTTAATTCAGAATAATACAAATATCTTTTCACTAATTTATCGAGTCTTACACCACTGGTATAAATATTATCAGCAATTTTTTTAATACTTTCTGTTGAAAGTTCATTGGTTCTGATTCTTAAATAATCTGAAAAGCCCAAAATACCGTTTAGCGGCGTGTTTAATTCATGGTATAATACATTGGTAATATTAGTTTTAACATCATCATATCTTTTAGCGAATTTGGAATATTTATCTAATTTATTTTCAGTAGCTTGAATTAATTCATCGGGATTAAGCGGTTTTTTCAAATAATCTTCAGCCCCTAAATTCATTCCTTTTCTGATATCATTATCCGAAGATAATGCTGAAATAAATATTACCGGTATTTGTTCTGTCATTGTATTAATTTTCAATTCATTATACATTTTATAACCGTCTAAAACAGGCATCATAATATCCGAAATGATAATATCAGGAAGGTTATTTGTAGCTTTAATATAACCCTCCAAACCGTTTCCGGCTTCAATTACATTAAAATTTTCCATTTTAAAAATATCGGAAATTTCATTTCTGATATCGTTATTATCTTCAACTACAAGTATTGTTTTCATAATTTTCTTTTTAAAAAAATTTAATTATTGAATTATAACTCCTACTACGCGCAGCTCAATTCTTCTGTTTTTTGCTCTGCCTTCCGGAATATCATTTCCGTTTTCATCCTTTTCCGATGCTATCGGTTTTTCTTCACCGTAACCTTTTGCAATTAGTCTTGCTTTATTAATTCCTTTTTGTGTTAAATAATTCACTACGCTTTCCGCACGCTTCTTAGATAAAACTAAGTTGTAATCGGAATCACCTAAGCCATCGGTATAAGCACTTATTTCAGTAACAATATCTTTATTTTTAAGCATTATTTGATACAAAAAAGTATCTAAATATTGTTTTGAGCTTTCATTTAAATTCCACTGATTAAATTCAAAATAGATATTTTTTAAACTTATCGGTTTTAAATTATCGGGAATAATCGTAAGCGGTTTTACATTCAATTTGTTTTTTACTAATTTATTGGTGTTAAAAATAACCGATGTCGGAGCAAAAGCTTTTTTTTCTACTGTCAATTTATAATCTTGATTTTCATCTACTTTAAAATGAAATTTTCCCGAATTATCAGTTGTATCGGTTGCTAAACAAATATATTCTCCGCTTTTATTGTTTTTAATATGAAGTTTTACAACGGTCTTTGAAGAATTCTTATTAACATTCTTAACAGAATCTTTTTGTGTTATTAATTTATCGTAAAAATCCTCATCGGCTTCAAAAATTGTATCCGTAATTTCAATGACTTTTTTATTCTGAATATAAAATTCAAAAATATCATAACAGCAATGCGGATTTTCTTGTTCCGGATTCCCTTTTCTGTTGGAAACAATAAAGCCCATACTGTCATTCTTCAGCTTCGTATAATAAAAATCATCATAGACTGAATTAATCGGTTTTCCGATATTTTTCGGAGGAATCCAATTAACTAATTCCCCATACGATTTATACACATCATAACCGCCGTAACCTGAGTGTCCGTCAGAACTGAAATAAAGTGCTTTTGTTTCATTATCAACCATCGGAGAAATCTCATTTTCGGGAGAGTTGATATAAGTTCCGGCATTAATCGGTTTATTATACATATCCGAAACCTTATCATAAACGGAATACCAAATATCAGTTCCTCCGATTCCTCCCGGACGATCAGAAACAAAATATAAAACATCAAAATTCGGATTATAACATTTTCCTAATGCCGGTTGAGTCGTCATAAATTTCTTAGGATTTATTTCTTCATCCAATTTTTCGGGTTGAGACCAAATACCGTTTTTTAATTTTCGAACATATATTGAACTGAAAATATTACCGTGAATATCTTCAGAACCCGCAGCAAAATAAAATCGTTTACCGTCATCTGATAATACTCCGCTTGATACGGATTTATTTTCAAAATTCACAAACGGTTCGGGGGGTAAATTCCCGCCTTGCCAATCATTATTAATTAAACCGGCTGAATAATATTTTCCGGTCGGAACATTAATCGAAGTGTTTACATTAATTACGGGAAATGAATCTATCATTAAAGAAGTATAAATTAAAGTCGTATCATTCCAGATAACAGGAGAAGATTCTTTATAATTTTTATTTATCGAGCTGTTTAATTTAAGGATTTGTATTTTTTCAGAATTATCGGATTTCTTAAAACTTTCATTTTCACTGGACTTCAATTCTCTCTCAACCATTAATAAATTGGCATCTTTATTCGATTTAACATCATAATAGATTAAATTATCTCGATAAATTAAAAAACAAGCAGCTGCACTGTCAAATTTTTCTTCTTTTTTTAGAATTTGTCCGTAACGGAATACGGCTTTCGGGTATTTTTTACTGTTGCTGAGATAAAGTTCGTAAAAAATCGGTTTCGCTTTCTCAAAATTTTTTATTTCAAAATAAGAATTTGCCAATTTAAAAGCCGTTTTTTCATCTTTCTTATTTCTTGCATAATATTCAGAATAATATTTTACAACTGAATTAAGATCACCGTATCTTTCGGCACTTTTACCGTAAGCTTTTAATTGCCACGACTTAAGCTCTTTCAGATTTTCTGTTTGAGAGAAACTGATATTTGCAATTAAGAGGGAAAATATGATTAGGAGTAAATTTTTCATAATTTTCGGGTTTAAAAAACAGTACACGGAATAATTTTATTTTTAAGATTTGTTTCGGGTCTTTTAAAACTGCAAGATATTTCAAATGCATTTTTAGTATAGGAATAAAATTTATCTGACGGAATTTCAATATCATAACTGATTGCAAAATCAAAATTCTTATAATTAAAACCTGTTTTTACAATAAATGCATCAGGCTTCCTGTTTAAGCCGCCTCTGAAAAAAGAACCGATATAAACATTTTTTGAAATTCTATTCTCAGAAAACAACAAACCGGTATCAAATCCGATTAATAACTCGGATGCCGAATTTTGATTCACATAAATTAGTTTCGGTTTAATAAAAATATTTTTAAACAGAGTTTTTTCTATAAAAGCATGCCCGACATATCTTGGTTTTAAACGAAAATCGGCAGTTGAGAATGATTCAATCGGTCTGTTATAATGAAACATTGAAACTCCGATTTCCGAAGTAAATTTCGGAGTTTTATAGGACCAAATCAATCCCCAATTTAAATCTAAATAAGATAAATATTCGTTTTTTAATAACTCTTCCGTCGGCATATCGGGATTAAAATAACCGATCGACATATCAAATTGATCCGGAAAAGTAATATTAGAATAATCTAATTTTTTATTTACGTAACCGGCTTGTAATCCCATATGCAGATATGATTTTTGAGAAATTTTAACAAAATAAGCCGCACTTAAATATATTTTATTAACCGATAAACTACTGTTTGAAGATTTATCATTAATCCAAATCAATCCCAATCCGGCTCTTTCATTGTTAATATATACAGGAAAATCAAAGGCAAAAGTTGAAGTAATATATGAATCCCCTATTGTTGCTCCCTGATTTCTGTAATTTGAAATAACATTCCAATTTCCGTGATAATTTGTCGTATTAGCCGGATTTAAAATTAACGGAGCAGAAAAGAACTTTGAAAAATGAATATCTTGTCCTATTATACTGCTTGATAACAAAATAAAACCGATTAAAAGTAT
>JAOZQB010000310.1 GCA_029932445.1 Bacteroidales bacterium
CCCAAGAAAATACCGTTTTTACGGATGCCTTCTTTATGAATGTGTGTGACTCTTCTGAAATAATTGATACTGAGAAAGTTTAAGATATTTTCCACCCCGAGACCGACTTCAATATAAGGAATTTTTACGTCGGACATCTTATTCGGAAATTGTAAAACGGTTCTGTTGGTATTGCTAAAATTTCCCCAAACGCCTTTGGCATAAACCACTTCTCGAAATTTCAGGCGTCTTAACAGCGGTATTTTATTTAACACAAGTCCGTTGAAATGATGCTCGGCAAAAAAACTGATATATTCGTCACTTGCAAATTCGTAGTAGTTCATTAAATTAAAAGACCGCATGTTATAGGCAATTCCGGTGCTGCCTTCATGCAGTTTTAAGAGCGGAAAAGGAACCGTACCCAAAATTTTCCCGGCTTCAACATAATAAATTGTTTTTCCGAAAAATCCGAAGCTTATAAAATGTTTTAATCCTACGGTAAATTTGTTGTATTGATAATTACTGTTCCAAAAATCAGGCATACCGTAAGTATATTGAATTTCAATAATCGGATACAGCGAACCGAAAGATTGACGGTTAAAAATTGATGAAATGTATTCTTCATTAATACCGAAATGAGCACTGACAGTAATTTCCGATGCATTAACTTCAGAAATTTCATTGTCGGACATATCAAAAAAATGAATGCTGTCAGTCGGCATAATTCTTTTATGTGTAAAGAAAACACTTGCCGTTAAACTTTTAAAAATGTCGCGTTCAATACCGGTTTCAAAATTCTGAATATGCAATAATTTGTCATTTTTCCCGGAAACGGAAAAGATGTTATCGGAACCGAAATCGCCGAGATTTGCACCGAGTTGAATCAAATCGTCACTGAAATTGATACGAGCAAGTGTCCACGGTTCACGTGTAATTTTGAGCTTTGTGCCGATACCGTATTTAATTTTTTTGTCTCTTGTTCCGAATGCGGAATAGCCGTTAAGCTCAATTATTTTACTCACATTATTACTTGTGCGAAAGCCCAAACGAAAACGGTTTCCTTCAAGTGCATTTCTGCTGAAAATTTTATAATACGGACCGAACTCAATATATTTTCTTTTTAAATAACCCGTTCCTATTAAATACACAAAATTTTCAAATTTCCGAAAAGTCGGTTGTTGTTTTACGGAATCAACCATCTGATAAATTTGCCGTTCTTTTTGTGTCAATTCGGTGTGTCTGAGCATATTCCATTCGGAAGAATCATAAGTTGCAGCTTTATCGTCAATTTCAATATCTCGAAATTCGGAAGGCGAAAAGAAGTTTTTCGGAAAAACGGGATTCAGTTTAATTTTTTTTCTTGACGTATATTTTCGTCCGAAAAAACCTGCTGTAATTTTTGAAATATTAAAATCAATAAAAAATTCTTCTTCTGCCGGAAAGAAAAATTTGTTATCAATTTTTTCATAATTTTTTCTGACATAAAAATCGGAAACAAAATCCATATTTGCCGTTCTCGACATATTTGCATCAATGCGTTTAAGAGCAAAACTTGTATCGGCAATCCACATATCACCCTGAAATGTATATTCGTGTTTACGTTTGGGTTTAAAAGTCATGTGATAGCATAATGAATTGTCAATCAATGCTGTGTCTATTAAGAAATAATCGTAAACGACAGGTCCGGATAAAGATAAAGGACTGACAAATTCTTTATCAATAATTCGGATATAACTTTTATAAAAATTAAAATCGACATACATTTGACCGGTAAATTGGCTTGCACTGATGTTTTCAACACCTGAAATATTTGTAGCAAGAATTTGTTCTTTACGATGACGCGGAAAATTCTGAAAATAATAATCAGATAAAGTTTCCGAAAGAATTAATGGTAAATATTTTTTGCCGGTTGCTTCCGAAGTATCGATATTGGCAAATGCAAATTTAAAATCTTTTAGGAATTTTTCCTTTTTAATAGCGTCATTAAAATTATTTAAATCAATTTCAAGCTTTGAATATTGTTCGTAAGAATAGGTTTTTAATTTATTAGTATTATTATTTTTTTTATTACGGATTACTTTTTTGATTAATCGAAGGGCAGGATCTTTTCCGGGTTTAATGACAACTTCTCCGATTGCGTATAAATCGGGTTTCAGCAAGATACGTATTTCTTGGTAAGCATTCGGTTTAATTTTAACGGTATCGTTTAAATATCCGATACAACTGATAATGAGTTGTTTTGAAGGCATCTTTGATTTAATGAAGAAATGCCCTTCATAATCCGAGACACAACCGATATTTGTTTCCGAGAAGATGATACTTGCAAAAGGAATTCCTTCGGTTGTTTCGTAATCTATGATTTCACCTCTTATTTTTGTTTGGGAAAAAACAGCGGCTGAAAACAATATTAAGTAAATAAATAATATGTATTTTTTCAGAAAACGAATCATTTAATATTTTTGCTGAAATTAAAAAAACTTTGCAAAATATAAAAAATTGCAAAGTTTTAAAATATCTGTTTCTGCAAAGTCCTCGGATGACGACTTGCTTATATTCAATATTTTTTTAATAAATAATAATTAATTAGCCATTTCCGACATAAACTTAATTCGAACCAAACGAATTTCTTCTTCCGTAAAATTATCCTCGCCGAGTTCATTTAGGGCATCTTGAATTGAATCGGTTTCGGATTCGGCAAAATATTCATATATTTCATCCAAATTTTCTTCGTCAATCGTTAAATCAATGTAATAATCAATATTTAATTTCGTTCCTGAATTAATAATAGCTTCAAT
>JAOZQB010000098.1 GCA_029932445.1 Bacteroidales bacterium
GGACTTATAAAGTAAAGATGATAAACGACCTGCAACAAACAAATAAACAACATGCGGTTCAGCAGTAATCCTCAAGGACAAAAGGAATTTGCATGGTCACAAAAAATTTAAATTTGCAAATAAATAATAAGGCAAAAATTTGTGCTGTGAGCAAACTGAGAAATTATCGTAATTAACTCCGCACGTTGCTTATTCAACCGTTGGTTAACAAAAATCCGTTCAAAATAATTAACGTATTGCCCGTTTCATTTCCGCAATCATTCCTTTCGGATTTTCGGCTTTAAATATTCCTGATCCGGAAACAAAAACAGTACATCCGGCATCCGAAATTTCTTTGATATTATCAAGTTTAATGCCGCCGTCAACCTCAATTTCAATATGCCCTGCATGATTGTCATCAAGCATTTTACGAAGCTGTTTTATTTTATTCAAAGATTGCGGAATAAAACTTTGTCCGCCGAAACCGGGATTTACAGACATAATTAGCACTAAGTCAATATCTTGCAAAATATTTTCTAAAACAGAAATCGGTGTATGCGGATTTAAAGACACTCCGGCTTTTACGCCTCTTGCTCTAATTTTTTGAACAACTCGATGCACATGCGGTGTTGATTCGGCATGAATTGTCAAATAATCGGCACCGGCATCAATAAAAGCATCGACATAATAGCCCGGATCGGAGATCATTAAATGCACATCAAGAGGAATTGTTGCAACTTCATTAATTGCCTCAACCACAACGGGACCGATGGTAATATTCGGAACAAAATGCCCGTCCATCACATCAATATGCAACAAATCGGCTCCGCCCTCTTCAAGCATTTTAATATCTTTCTCAAGATTGGAAAAGTTTGCCGATAATAATGAAGGTGATATTTTTTTCATTTATTTATAACATTTTAGGCTAATGCAAATGTACTAATATTTTTATAATGAAGCATAAATAAACTTTTCGACAGTTTGAAACTTTCGGAAAATTAAAATTATTTTAACAACTCTTTAGCTGCATTATAAACAGCCTCTGCCGTAATACCGTATTTTTCATACAATACTTCATAAGGTGCCGAAGCTCCGAAATTGTCAATACCGATAATTTTTCCTTTATCACCGACATATTTATACCACGACATACTTGAACCGGCTTCAACGGCAATCCGCTTATCAGCATACGAAGGTAATATCGTTTTTTTATAATCATCACTTTGTTTATCGAATAGTTCCTGCGATAAAAACGATACGACACGCACTTCAATACCGTCTTTATTTAATCGTTCTTTTGCTTCAAGCGCAATTTCAACTTCCGAACCGGAAGCCATAAGAATAACATCAAAATCAACATCATCGCTGACGGCATAAGCACCTTTTTCAGCATTTGAAATATCGGCAAAATCTCGGCCGTTGCGTTTAACGGTTGTAAGACCTTGACGCGTAAGAACCAAAGTTGAAGGACCTTCGGTATTGTTTAAAGCTAATTTCCAGGCAGCAGCCGTTTCATTGGCATCCATCGGTCTGAAAACCGTCATATTAGGAATAACTCTCAAAGATGATAAATGTTCAACAGGTTGATGTGTGGGACCGTCTTCACCCAATCCGATAGAATCGTGTGTTAACACATAAATCACTCGGATACCCATTAAAGCAGCCATGCGCATTGCCGAACGCATATAATCCGAGAATACAAAGAATGTTCCGCCGTAAGGAATTAAACCGCCGTGTAAAGCAATACCATTCATAACGGCTGCCATTCCGAATTCACGAATACCGTAATGAATGTAATTTCCCCAACGGTTATTCGGGCTGTATTCACTTTGACTTTTGGCTTTTGTTTTATTGGAAGGTGTTAAATCTGCCGATCCGCCGATTAACATCGGAAGTTGCTCCGCCAGTTCTTCAATCACTTTTCCGGAAGATGCACGAGTGGCAAGTTTGGTACCTGCTTCAAATTCTGAAATTTTAAAATCGGGTATTTTTCCTTCAATTAAATTTTGAAGTTCTTTTGCCGCATCTTTATTATTATCTTTATAACTTTCAAAATTGATGTTCCAAATACGTTCGGCTTCAATACCTTTTTTAATTGTTTCTTGGGTAAAATCATAAACTTCTTGCGGGACATAAAATTTTTCGGTTGAAATACCGAGATTTTCTTTCGTCAGAATAATTTCTTCTTCCCCCAAAGGCGAACCGTGAATACCTGATGTTCCGGCTTTATTAGGACTTCCGAAACCGATTGTTGTATTGCAAATAATGATTGTCGGTTTATCGTTTTCCGCTTTTGCTTTGCTTATTGCTTTATGTATTTCATTATAATTCTGTCCGTTAATTTCAAGAACTTGCCAATGATACGACTCGAAACGTTTTTTAACATCATCGGAATAAGTTAAACTCGTATTTCCGTCAATGGTAATATGATTTGAATCGTAAAATAAAATCAATTTTCCGAGCTTGTTATGTCCGGCAAATGAGCACACTTCGTGTGAAATACCTTCTTCCAAATCACCGTCGCCTGCCATTGTAAAAGTATAATGATTGATAATTTCGGTATCGGTATTGTATTTTGCCGCAATAATCGATTCTGCCAAAGCCATTCCTACCGCATTAGCAAGTCCTTGCCCCAAAGGTCCCGTTGTAGTTTCCACACCGGCAGTATCCTGTACTTCAGGATGCCCGGGTGTTTTACTGTGCCATTGGCGAAATTCTTTAATATCATCCATGCTTAAATCGTAACCGTACAGATGTAATAAGCTGTATAACAGCATACTGCCGTGTCCGCCCGAAAGCACAAATCGATCTCTGTCGAACCAATTCGGATTTTTAGGATTAAATTTTAAATGTTCGTTAAACAAAACACTTGCAACATCAGCCATTCCCATCGGTAATCCGGGATGTCCGGAATTTGCTTTTTGAATAGCATCAATTGATAATCCTCTGATTGTATTTGCGGTTAATTTCATTAAATCGGTATTCATTTTTTTTAGTTAAAATTAAAGATGACAAAGTTACTAAATTTCTATAAAGAAAAAAGCACCGCAAAAGGATTGCAATGCTTTTCTTTTAAATCAACATATCAGATATTACCAATTATTTCTGTAGTTAGGTCTGTCGTAATCTCTTTTGTAATAATTCCAATCATTATCATAATAATCCGATTTTGAATTTCCGATAAAATTATTTAATTCACGGATACTGCTGCTAAAACTGAATGCATTATTTACAAGATAATAATTACGTTTATCAATACAATATCTGTATGCATATTTGGCTACTTTCAATTTCGTTGATTCAAAACTGAACATCGTTAAAATTCGGTAAACCTGATTGGCTTTTACGCGATGTGTTGAAATGGCTTGCTCGGCTATTATCTTTTTATCACTTTCAAAAGATGCTCTGCGTATTGAATTTTGAAGTCTTGCAACATCCAATACCGGTTTATTATAATAGCCGTTACCGTTATTATTGTAGTAGCCGTTACCATTATTATATCCGTTACCGTTGTTATAACCGCCGTTATTATTCGGTGTTACATTATTAATAACCAATCGATTATACTTATTTATCCGAGCTCTTACAATTGAACGAGCAGGAATTTTAATATTCCCGTTATAGATTGTTCTGAAGGCACCGTATCGTCCGCCGACGCGTTGCTTAATTACCAATCTGTGCGAACCGCCCATAATTCCGGATAATGTAAATGCACTTCTCGGTACATCATAAATCTTCCGATCAAAAATAATCGTAAACATGGAATTGTTATACATTCTTAATCGTAATTCCGAGCTTCCGTATCTTTGAGCTTCGGAACTTTTAGGGGCTAAGAGAACACCTAAAATTGCGAGGGTAAAAATTAATCGTTTCATAGCTTTTCCTTTTAAAGTTTGATTACTAAGTATAAATCAATTCGTATGCCGGAAAAAATAATTAAGGTGTATCTAAAGTATCAACAGGAAGTTTTTTAACGGTATCTTTTTTTATTACTTTCTGATTATCAACATGTACAACTGTTTGTTTTATGTTAATATCTTCTTCTAAATTAAAATAATGAATAATTCTGTTTTCCAAACTGTCTCTTTTCATTAATCCTTCTTCAATATCCAGTGTGTCTTCACCGTTAAAAAATATTTGCCCGATAAATAAATCGTTTTCTTTACGGTCAAAATACAGTGTATCTCCTTTTTTTGTGATAAATGCAATTTTAGGGCTTATGGTATAAACAGAATGTATTTTTTCATTTTTTAATGCATTTTTCGTATTTTTTGCCTGCCTTTTAAATTGTTTATATATCAAATCAAAATCCCATTCAGATTGTTTCCCGGATCTGTGAATAAACTGTTTAAATTCGTTATTAGACAGACTGAAAAATACCAAAGTATTCGGTTTTACATATAATACATCTTGCGAATCGACAAAATTATCATCGGTATCTTTAAATTTTAAGATACTGTCAACAGTTATTTCAGAAATTGATTTTTCTTTCGTCCCTTTAATATCTGAATTACATGAATATAAAGCAAACAGGACAATGAAAATTCCTAATAGCATTGTCTTCATATTATGATTTTTTTATTTATAAAAACAATTGTTAAAATTAATTTTTATATCCGCAAGATTAAAGCTAAAAGGATGATAGTCATCGTATCAATATTTTGATTTAAGTAAAATTAATTTGTACTTATTCCTCTTTTTATCAAAAATTGACTTGCAGATTTAAATTAATTTGCAAAGATACATTTTTATCATTCACTTATTCATATATAGTTTTTTAACTTTGCATGCTTAAATTTTAAATTATGTATAACACCATTTTTTTTATAATCATCGGTATTTTAATCTTTTCTTATCTTTTAGACGAATATTTGGATTTCTTAAACTCTAAATTCAGAAACAGAAACATTCCGAAAGAATTAGAAGGTATTTATGATGATGAGAAATATAAAAAATCACAAAATTACGGAAAAGCAAATGACCGTTTTTCATTTATTTCGTCAACATTTATGTTAATTTTAACATTGGGAATGTTCTTTTTCGCCGGTTTTAATTATGTAAATCAAATCGCAGTTGATTTTTCAGATAATCAAATTATTCAAGCACTTATCTTTTTCGGAATTTTATTATTGGCTTCGGATATTATCACAACACCTTTTGCATATTATTCGGTTTTTGTTATTGAGGAAAAATACGGTTTCAACAAAACCACTTTAAAAACATTCATTTTCGATAAACTGAAAGGATGGTTGCTCGGAGCTGTAATAGGAGGCGGATTGCTTGCTTTAATCGTTTGGTTTTATGTCCTGACAAAAGAGATGTTTTGGATTTATGCTTGGGCAGCAGTCAGTATTTTTTCTGTTTTTATGACAATGTTTTATTCAAGCATCATCGTTCCTCTTTTCAATAAACAAACCCCTTTGGAAGAAGGTGAATTAAGAAATGCCATCGAAGAATTTGCTCGAAAAGCCGGTTTTAAATTAGATAATATCTTTGTCATTGACGGCTCAAAGCGTTCTACAAAAGCCAATGCCTATTTCAGCGGTTTGGGACCGAAAAAACGCATCGTTTTGTACGACACTTTAATAAATGATCTTACAAAAGAAGAAATTGTTGCCGTGTTGGCACACGAAATCGGACATTATAAAAAGAAGCATACTTTGAGCAATATTGCGGCATCCGTCATTCAAAGCGGTATCATGTTTTATATTTTCTCATTGCTGGTTAACAGCAAAGAACTTTCTCAGGCACTCGGTTCCGAAACGGTTAGTTTTCAATTGGGATTAGTTGCTTTCGGTATTCTTTACAGCCCGATTTCAACCCTAATCGGTTTGTTTATGAACACGATTTCCCGAAAACACGAATATCAAGCCGATGCTTTTGCAAAAGAATATAAACAATCAGGCGGATTAATTTCAGGATTAAAAAAATTGACGGCTAAAAATTTAAGCAATCTCACTCCTCATCCTTGGTATGTTTTTTTCAATTATTCCCACCCTACTCTTTATCAACGTATTAAAGCATTAAATAATGAATAAAGAAATTGAACGAAAGTTTTTGGTATTGAATGGGGATTTTAAAAAAGATGCCGTAAAATCATCAAAAATCATTCAAGGATATTTATCCAAAGACCCGGAACGAACCGTAAGAATTCGCATTCAAGACGATAAAGGTTTTATAACCGTAAAAGGCATTTCAAACAAAAGCGGTGCTTCCAGATTTGAATTCGAAACCGAAATTAATATACATGATGCTGAGCAATTATCGGAATTGTGTTTACCGGAATTGATTATTAAAACCCGATTTTATATTCCTTCGAATAAACACACATTTGAAGTTGATGTTTTTGAAGGCAAAAATAAAGGATTGATTCTAGCAGAAATTGAACTGAATGAAGAAAATGAAACTTTTAAAAAACCGCTTTGGCTCGGAAAAGAAGTTACCGGTGATAAACACTATTATAATTCGTATCTTTCTGAAAATCCTTTTTCAAATTAACATTACTTTAAATCCTCACTTTTTTCATATCTAAACCCAATATTCTTTCGTCTTTACTAATTTTGGTATTTTCAACAATATAAAAATCAAAATATAGTTATTTATAAACGCAGCTAAAATAAATATTCAAATATAGTTTGATATTAAATATAAATTCAGTAATTTTCAATATTGAAAATATTATAATAAAACCCTATATCATGAAAACAATCCAAAATGTCATTTTAATACCTACCGATTTTTCTGAAGTTTGCAATAATGCCGTTGAACAAGGAATGGTTTTAGCAAAAGCTTTGGAAAGTCAAGTTTGGTTATTGCATGTTTTCAACAAAGACACTCAAAAATATTTGGATGAAAATAATTTGAAAGAAACCGATATTGAACGCATGCTTAAAGAAACTGCGGATAAATATTCTGAGCAAAACGGAATTTCCGTTAAAATTAAAATCAAATACGGAAATTTATTTGAAGAAATAAAAAAGACGAACGATAACGTTCAAGCAAAACTAATTATTCTCGGAACACACGGTAAAGCCGGATTTCAAAAAATAACAGGGAGTTATGTTTTAAAAGTCGTTACATCAACAAACACACCAACAATTGTTGTTCAAAAGAAATCAAACTCTTCAGGATATAAAAATATAATATTCCCTATAACAGCATCCACAAAAGATCGACAAAAAGTCACTTGGGCAATTAATATTGCAAAATTATTTGATGCAACAATTCATCTTATTCCAAAATATGAATCGGAGAAGTATCAAAAAACCAAAATCATGAATGTAACGAAACAAATTAAAATTGTACTTTTGCAAAACAGCATTAAATTTGTTGATAAAGTATCATCTCCCGGTGCAGGAAATTTTGCCAAACAAGTGATTGACTATGCAGTTGTAAATAACGGTGACTTAATAATGACTTTAGTTAATAAGGGAAAAACATTATTCTTTTCATCTTGGGACGAAGAACTCATATATAATTCTTCTCAAATTCCGGTTATTTGTATAAATCCGGTTGATACAAAGAAATCATCTATCGCCGGTGCTTGGTATTAATAAGAGATATGGTTCCGATTTGATTTGATTTGATTTCAAAATAAAATCTCATTCATTTTATTTCAATAATTTTTCAGCTTCTTTAACCGTTTTTACCGGTTGATTGCACACATTATCCTTACAAACATATATCAAAGTTTCACCTTCTTTATAACAGTTATTAAAAAATAAGAATATTGCTTTCTTTTGTTTAACCGGCAAAATAATTAATATCCGATAAGGTATTTTCCTCCATACCCGCAATCATCTTTTTTGCCGTAATGCAATTATATATTACGGTTATTTCATCTCTTTCTCTGCAATACAATTAACTTATATTAATTCTAAATAATAAACCGAATATTTAAAAAATTCAGTAAATTATTTGCAATATTGATAAAAAAGATTTATATTTCAAGTTGTTTAAATTTTAACCCTAAAAACTCACTATAATGCTTACAAATACACAAAATGTAATTTTAATTCCGACTGATTTTTCTGAAGTATGTAACAATGCTGTTGAACACGGAATGGTTGTAGCTAAAGCATTAAAAAGTCAAGTTTGGTTGCTTCATGTCTTCGATAAAGATACTGAAAAATATCTTACTGAGAATAATCTGGAAGCAAGTGACATTGAAATAATGCTGAACCAAACAGCTGAAAAATATCATAAAAAATACGGTGTTTCGGTTGATACTTTAATGGAAACAGGAAATCTGTTTGATAAAATTAAAGAAATAAACAAACGGATTAATGCAAAACTTATTATCCTCGGAACTCACGGGAAAATGGGTTTTCAAAGAATTGCAGGAAGTTATGTTTTAAAAGTTGTAACTTCTACAAATACACCTACAATTGTTGTTCAAAAAAACTCAAATTCAGACGGTTATAAGAATATCGTTTTCCCGATAACCGCTAATACCGAAGATCGACAAAAAGTGACTTGGGCAGTCAGTATTGCCAAAACATTTGATTCTGTCGTTCATTTGATTCCTAAGTTTGAATCAGAAAAATTTCACAAAACAAGAATCATGAATGTTACAAAACAAATTAAAGACATCATGACAAAATACGGGGTTAAATTCGTTGACAAAGTTTCATCTCCCGAAGCCGGAAATTTTGCAAAACAAGTTATCGATTATGCCGTTGAAAATCATGCTGATTTAATTATGACATTGGTAAATAAAGATAAAGCATTCTTTTTTACATCTTGGGATGAACAAATAATTTATAATTCTTCACAAATACCGGTGATATGTATAAATCCCGTTGACACTAAAAAATCAACTTGGGCTAAAGGTTGGTAAAAGCAACATTTTTTTCAAGAACAATTCAGAGACAAGCTATTTACTGTCTCTGACGGTTTTATCAACAGTTTTTTGATATTAAGTAAAAAGGTTGTATCTTTGAAATATATAAAACAATTTTTAATTTAAAAGATATTTTTATGAAAAAACTAATACTTTTTTTAATCGTTATTGTGTTCAGTGGTTTAACACTTAATGCACAATATTATTATACTGTTGAAAGTCCTGATGGTGGGGAAAACTTATCAACTGTTGATATTTCAACCGGTGTTGTTATGAACTCTGTCCCAATAACCTTAGACGGTTTTACTGTAGATGGTTTTACCGGAATGACAAGAGATAATTCAACAGGTATTCTTTATGTAATTCTTAAGGATGATAACGGAGACCGCCATATTGCATCTCTTGACCCCAAAACAGGTATAGCTACTTCAATGGGTATTCTTGGTTTTAGTTCTGCATCCAGTTTAGCATCTGATAATAACGGAACGCTATATGCTTGTACAAGCGGAGCTGAAATATATGAAGTTAATCCTGCTGACGCAACATCAACTTTGTTATACACATTCCCTAGTTCCGGTTCTGATGGGGAAGCAATTGGCTATAATGACGATGATGGTTTAATTTATCATTACACCGGGTATGATGATGGTGATTGGGAAACTGTAACTACAGATGGTTTAACTTATAATTCAATTGCCACACTTAGTGGTGTTGATACTTATGGCTTTTCTTTATGCTATGACGCTGCTAATACTCAATTTATCTTCACAGGCGGAAATACTTTTTATACTCTGCAAACTGACGGAACCCTTGCTGAACTAAGTAGTGCAACAGACATAGATGACATTAAGGGAATTGAAGCTGCACCTGTTCATGATGTTACATTTAATGTTAATATGGCAGATTCAATTGCCAGCGGATATTTTGTAGAAGGTACTGACCAATTATGGTTAGGCGGAAGCTTAAACGGATGGATGCAGCCGGGAACAAACGCATATTATGAAATGTCTGAAAGCGCAACAAATGATATTTATACTGTAACTATACCTGTAGAAGATGCTGATTGGATGTATAAATATTTTAAAATTGTAGGAGCAACTCCTTCTTGGGATAACGGTGAATGGAACGGAGATCCTAACAGAACATTTACGATGGCCGGAGCAGATATGGTATTAAATGATGTTTTCGGAGTTGATAATACAAGTATTGAAGCACTTTCAGAAATCGGAATCAGTATCTACCCTAACCCTTCAAACGGTATATTTACAATTAGTACTGAAAACAATTTTAAACTTGAAATATTTGACATTAGCGGGAAACTAATAAATACACAAACTGTTAACGGTACTACCGATATTAAAATTAATATTGCAGGAATGTATTTCTTAAGGTTTACTGATGGAAAAAATATATACAGTCAAAGAGTTATTGTAAAATAAAAATTGATATTTTTTAATTGAGGAGGCTTTTTTTTAAAATAGTCTCCTTTTTTTATAAATTAGTAACGTGATTCTTGCATTTATAACTTGAATCTACACTGTTTTGTTTTTTTAAACATAAAATAAATATTTGTAAAAATTTTCATTACTTTTAAAAGTTTCTACTTTTGCAGCATGCCACTTTAGCTCAGCCGGTAGAGCAGCTCATTCGTAATGAGCAGGTCGTGGGTTCGAGTCCCATGAGTGGCTCTTTTACTTTTAAATCGCGAGAATAGCTCAGTCGGCAGTCCGTCCAATGACGAATCCCAAGCTGGGGGGTCGCTGGTTTGAATCTCATTTCTCGCTTATTTAAAACATCTTAAAAGAATAAAAATTTAAAACTGTTTTTATATCAATTCTTTATTTTTCAAATGTCTTTTGATATGAATATACATAAATCGA
>JAOZQB010000311.1:0-1585 GCA_029932445.1 Bacteroidales bacterium
TCCGCACATCGCTCACCGTCAACGGCAGCAGAAATAATACCTCCGGCATATCCGGCTCCTTCGCCGCAGGGATACAGATTTTTTATTTGAGGATGCTGAAACGTATCTTTATCTCTGGGAATACGCACCGGTGATGATGTTCGGCTTTCAACACCCAAAACAACGGCTTGGTTTGTTATATATCCCCGCATTTTTTTTTCGAAAATTTTAAATCCTTCCTGCAAACGCTTACCGATATGTTCGGGCAACCAAAAATGTAAGGGTGAAGAAATAATGCCGGGATGATACGATGTTTCCGGCAAAGACGCCGATATTTTACCGTTAACAAAATCGTTCAATCGTTGTGCCGGAGCAACCAACCCTCTGCCGCCGTTTTGAAACGCTAATTTTTCCGTACTTTGCTGAAATTTCAGTCCGGCTAAAGCACCGTATTTTTCTTTCTCGGGAAAATCTTCCGTACGAATTTCAACGACCATACCGGAATTGGCAAATTCGGAATTCCGCATTGAAGGCGACATCCCGTTAACAACGATTTCATCGGATGCCGTTGCCGCAGGAACGATAAATCCGCCCGGACACATACAAAATGAATACACACCCCTGCCCTGCACTTGCGAAACCAAATTATAAGCAGCCGCCGGCAAATAATCGCTGCGAATTTTACAACTGTATTGAATGCTGTCAATCAGCCCCTGCGGATGCTCAACACGAAGACCCATTGCAAAGGGTTTTTCTTCAATTAGGATATTTTTTTGATGCATCATCTCATAAATACCTCGTGCCGAATGTCCGGTTGCCAAAATCACCGCTTTCCCAAAAACCTTTTCACCGTTTTGCGTAACAATTCCTTTAACTGTATCATCTTCAATAATAAAATCCTCAACTCGGGAATTAAAAAAAACTTCTCCGCCGGCATTTCTAATAGTTTCTCTGATTTTTACAATAATTCCGGGTAATTTATTGGTTCCGATATGTGGATGTGCATCCGACAAAATATCTTTCGGAGCACCGTGCAACTGCAAAATATCGAGAATGCGTTTTACATCACCGCGTTTTTTTGAACGGGTATATAACTTCCCGTCAGAAAAAGCTCCGGCACCGCCTTCCCCGAAACAATAATTTGAATTGGGATTTAATCCTTTATTCGTATTAATATTTTGAATATCTTTTTTGCGTTCTTTTACGTCTTTGCCTCTTTCAAAAACCAAAGGTTTCAAGCCTTTTTCAATTAACTTTAAAGCAGCAAATAAGCCCGCCGGTCCCGCTCCTGCGATTATGACTTCGGGTTTACCGGTAACATCTTGTAATTGCAATTGAAAGTTATCTTTATTTTGCGGAACTTCGTCCCACCAAACATCCAGCTGTACATTAACTTTAACGAACTTTTTTCGGGCATCAATTGATTTTCTTAAAATCTCGATTGAAGTTATTTCTTCTTCGTTAATATGAAGAAATTCAGCGGCATCGTGCTTGTAATATTTCTCATCCGAAGCTCTTTTCGGAGATAATGATAAATTTATTATTTTTTGCATATTCAGTTATCAATAAAAAACCTTCAAAGTTAATTACAATGAAGGTTTTTTTT
>JAOZQB010000311.1:1685-2767 GCA_029932445.1 Bacteroidales bacterium
TTTAATATATACGAACCAATGTATTTGCTTAAACCGTTTTTTGTTACAATATCAAGTTTATAAGCAGGAAAAGCATCTTCTAATATTTCACAAACTTTCATAAAATTATCAAAAGTTTCTTTTTCAGGAAAGAAATCAATCAAAATATCAATATCACTTTCAGTATTTTGTTCATTTTTTAAATACGATCCAAAAAGACCGATACGTTTTACACCGTAATTTCTCAAAATTGATTTTTTTTTTCTGAGAATTTGTAATATTTTTCCCTTTTCCTTCATACAAATTCAAAATTACGATTATTATTTTATTATTCAAAATGAAATGAAAGCATAATAACTTTTGATTTCATATATTTCATGGCTCCTGTATATTCCGTATTATCGGCAACGGCAACATTATTAAAACCGATACCGAATTTCAGTTCGGGTGAGAATTTAAAATACGGTAAATAAAAATCAATCCCTGCACCTATTTCTGCATACACATCAGGTTGCATCAAACGTATCATCGGCATTTGTTCTTCGGGGATTTTTTTCTTTGCTGCCAAATCCAAGGTAGGGTCAACACCTCCGATAACATAAAAACGGTAATTATTAATACGCTCTTGCTTGTATTTTAAAAGCAAAGGAAGTTGCAAAAAAGTAGATGACAGTTTCATCACATGAGTATCAAAATATTCCTCTCCGTCTTGATTTTCCTTCAAAACAAGGTAATGCATATCGCGTTGGGTAAATGTCAAATTCATTAATAAACGCAAATCAAAATATTTTCCCAATCGTAAATTTGAAATCGGTCCGAGATGAAAACCGGGTTGCTGATAATTTTCAATATTATAAACTTGCTTAATTTGTGCCGTATCAAAAAAATTATCCGAATTACGAATATAAAAATCAGAGGTATTCAATCCGACGGTAAAGCCGAAATGAAAGCGTTTATGATCATACATTTTTAAATTCGGTACGTCATCGAATTTTTGTGCGAATAAAGCACCGGAAAAGAATAAACCTGCAAATAATACGGTAATAAGTTTTTTCATGTTTTTATATGAGTATTTAATAAACTTCAATTTTCTTAAAAAATTG
>JAOZQB010000099.1 GCA_029932445.1 Bacteroidales bacterium
TGTTGTACATAAGGTTATTATTATTAAACCCCGATTGGGGTTTAATAAAATGTTTTTACCCGCCTTAATCAACATAGACCCTATTTTTTATTCATCTTCAGCAAATTTTGAAGGCAATGTTTTTTGCGCTTTAGCTCCCAATTCTTTTAATTTTTCAACTTGGCTGATTAAATTTCCGCGTCCTTCGGAAAGTCTTCCGAATGCTTCGTTATAGCTTTTTTGTGTTTTTTTGAGATGTGAACCGACATCTTCCAAACTTTCGATAAAAGAGACAAATTTGTCATAAAGCTGACCGCCTCTTTCAGCAATATCAACGGCATTTTTTGTTTGTTTATCACGTTTCCACAAATCCGCAACAAGTTTTAATGCAGCTATTAAATTAGTGGGGCTTATCAGTAATACTTTTTTATTGTAAGAATAATTCCATAATTGCGGTTCATTTTTCATGGCAATTAAATAGGCAGGTTCCACAGGAACAAACATCATTACGAAATCTAAAGAATCGGTATAAGAATCGTAACTTTTTGCACTTAATTCATCAATATGACTTTTAACGGAACGAATATGCTCTTTTAAAGAATTGTTTATCTCATTTTCGTCTTCTGCCGAATTATAGCGTTCGTATGCTGTTAAACTCACTTTTGAATCAATAATTACCGTTCTGCCGTCCGGATATTTGAGCATCACATCAGGCTGCAATTTTTTACCGTCAGCTGTTTTTATTGTTCTGCCTGCTTCATCCCGAATAAATTCCTGAACAAAAAATTCTCTGCCTTTTTCAAGTCCGGAATTTTCTAAAATACTTTCTAAAATCATTTCGCCCCAATCTCCCTGCGTTTTGGACGAACCCTTTAGGGCTTTTGTAAGGTTTGATGCTTCTTCGCTGATTTTATTATTTAACAAAACAAGTTCTTTTATTTTTTCTTCCAAGGAAAAACGTTGTTTGGATTCTTTATCGTAAGTTTCTTCAACACGTTTTTTAAATTCTTTAATATTTTCGCCGAGAGGGTCTAAAAGGTTTTTTATGTTCGTTTGGTTTTGTTCGGTAAACCGTTTACTTTTTTCTTCCAATATGCTGTTTGCCAGCACTTTAAATTCATTGCTGAATTTTTTACCTATGTCTTCAAGTTCTGCTTTTTGAGTTTCTAATTTTTCGGTAAGATTTTTATTTTTTTCTTCTGATGAAATTTTTTCGGCATTGAGTTGAGCGATGTTTTTATTCAAGAATTCAACACTTTCCGAAAATTCACGAATTTCATTTTTCAGTTCTTCCGTTTCACGTTCTTTATTTTCCAAATTGGTTTTCAGCGAAGCCGTTTTTTCTTTTAATTCCGAAAGATTATTACTTAAAAACTCTGTTTGAATTTTTTGTTCTTTTAATTCATCTTCGTTTTTTTGCAATAAATCATCGGACGTAGTCAATTTATAATCCGCAATCTCTTTTTCTCTTTTAAGAGTATCAAATTCCGATTTATAAATCATTGTTTTTTTTAAAAAATAAACAGCAATGAACCATCCGGCAATAAGTCCGACAATAAGTGATAATAAAGGCAAAATTGTTTCCATAGCACAAAGATATAATAAAAAAGGATTGCCTGAAAGACAACCCTTTGTTCGTTGATAAAAATATTTTTTATGCTTCAATCAGTTTTCCGTAATCTGAGCTTGACAATAAGTTATCAGCTTCCGAAGCATCTTTCACGGAAATTTTAATAATCCAGCCTTCACCGTAAGGGTCAGAATTAATTAATTCGGGTGTATCTTCCAATTTTTCGTTAAATTCAAGAACTTCACCGGAAACGGGCATGAAAATATCGGAAACGGTTTTTACGGCTTCAATAGTTCCGAACATTGTTTCTTTTTCAATTTCTTCACCGACGGTTTCAACTTCCACAAAAACGACATCGCCGAGTTCCCCTTGAGCAAAATCAGTGATTCCTATAAATGCTTCATTGCCTTCAATTCTTAACCATTCATGGTTTTTTGTATATTTTAAATTTTCGGGTAAATTCATAATGTATTAATTTTAAATTGTTTATGAATACTTTTTTGTATTTTTCTATTTCTCGAAATTAGAAAATTTAAATTGTATAAAAAAAAATACGGCTATGTTTTTTAACGCAATTTATAAAATTTTAGTTTAAGAAAAGGTTTTACTTATTATCGGAACTATATATTTGCCAAATTAAATCGCAGACTGAATCCGATATGTGTGTTTGATGTTTTAAAAGATGTTGAAACACGCGGTGTGTTAACGAGTCGGTCATAAAAAACGCGTAAAGTAACTTTATCCAGATTATAATCGGTACTGATTTTTATCGATAAATTCTTTTGTCCGGCAGACAATTGATTATCGGCTTCTGTTATTCTTCGTATAACCGCATAATTATCACTGTATGTAAAATCAAATCTGAAATTTAAATCACTTTTAAATAATTTTTGACTGCCTTGAATCATCATCGGAATTTCCAAATCGGGAACTTTGTAGCCGAAACCGAAAACATATTCTTTACGAATTAATTCCGTAATAGTATTATTACTGAAACTTAATGTTAACATTCGGGATTGTTTGTATTCCAGTTTGGTGGACATATCATTTTTCCATTGCATATCAATTCCGACAAGCGGAACAAATTTTTCATCTATGGTAACAACATCAGCCGTGAATTCCGGGACAAAATAGGTGCTTGTTAATTCGTCTTGAACATTGGTAAAATTCATTGAATTAAATGTTTCGATTGTTTCAAAAGCAGAATTTGACTGATATGATGAAACAGTATAAGTCGAACGGTAGGCATGGTTAATCGTAATGCGTTTAAAGTATTTTTGTACGGCATCATAAAATGTTAAGCCGTCGTATTTCAAACGCCAATTCGGAAAAGGTAAAACAGGGAACATTCCCAAACCGATTTTGTTAACATTCTGTCCCGAATAAGCTGCCAAAAAAGCCGGCAGCATCACATCTTTGGATGTCGGATTATAGCCGTAAGGAAATTGATTGGTGTATGCACTTGCGGGTAAAGTATCATTATTGATTTGAGTTCTGTCATAGTAAATTCCGGAATTGCTTCTTTCATCGGCTAATCGGTTTGCAACATTCATTCTGTATCCTAAAAATTGATTATAAATTGCCGAATTGTATGTTGAATCCGTAATTTTGTCAAAAGACGTTCGAATGCTTAAGAAACTCATTGAAAAAGAACCTTCAGCCGATGGATTTTGCGATTTTATTGCACCTGAATAATCTTCCACCCAGTAGGATCTGCTTAGTTTACTTTCTCGCCTGTCTGCTGTTATATCAATTCGTAAACCCTTTACCGGCTTTAAGGTTGTTTTAAAGTTGTATGTGATATCACCCGTTTGCACAACCGGTGTATTTAACAAGCTGTCACCTGATAACCAATGATATGCTGCTGCCGTTTCCGCGAATTTTGAATCGGGAACAGCGGTAATAAATTTCCATCCCGGAGCATTCGTGCTTAAATTTTTAAACTTGAGTTTTTCAAAACCGAGATAATTAGATTTTTTCGTATAGCCGGGAATCACATTTCCGTTATTTTGAGAATAAGTTAATGAAACATTTCTGACAGACATTAATGCATAAAGCGTATAATCCGAGAAGATTCGGAAAAAATTCTCTTTAACTTCTCTTTTTCCCGTAATTTCTATCTTTACTTTCTTCCCTGATTCTTCAGCATAAAATTTGACTTTGTTTTCGTTTACGATTTCTGTTCGGCCTTTTATTTCTTTCCCTTTACTGTCAATTGCTTTTACTTTAACATTTTCAGTTTTAAGATTATGAGTAATGCTTCGCGGTTTATTCTTTTTTAAGGTAACATTAGCTTTTGAAAACTTCACATTTTTAAATTTCTTTTTAGTTTTTTTCTTTCTGCCTTTGAATTTATTATCAACCGTTTTTAAAAATTTTACTTTTCGGTACAATCTGTCAAGATTTGCTTGTGCCGATAATTGCATTCGACGACTATTTCGTATGGTATTACCTAAGTTTATTGAAGAGTCTGCAGTTCTCGGACCGATTGTCCAATAATAATCGGCATCGTATCGTGCATTTGCATTTACCCAATCGAGAAGCGGAAGTTGATTAATCGGGATATTCCAGGTGCCGTTCAGTTTTTGATGAAAATCGGTTGTTCTGCCGTAACTTTTAAGACTGTCGATAACGCTGTTTTTATAATCGTTCCATTTCTGTTCATCCGATTTATCTATTTTTCCTACAGGTTCACCTATCCAAGCTTGATTATTTGCACTGTATGTAAATTTTAAGTTTCGTGATAAATTGTATCTTAAATCATAATTTCTGTTCCAAGTAAATTGTTTATCATAGGTTTCGTCCAAAATGACATCGGAATTTTCAATATTACGAAGTAAAATTTCATTATAAGATTTTCGCATATCCGTTCTGAATGCAATCATCGACGGCATATAATAAAAATTAAAATCTTTTATGATGCGGAATGCTTTTTTACGAAACAGTTTAATTTTTGAAAAAGGTTTAATATTTTTCGGTGTAATATTATAATTATATGCAATTGCTCCGGTATGTATTTTCAGTAAATTATGGTCTGTATTAATATTCCGTGAAAGTAATTCATTATAGCCGTAGCTTGTTGTCCAGTTTGATAAAGCCCAAAGCGGCGTGCTTTTTCTGCCTCTTGAATTTTTCTTTGAAGCAGGTGCTTTTTTCTGATTTTTTTGTTTGTTCTTCGATTTTTGTTCTTTCGATTTTTTTCCGGAATTTCCGGAAATACGGATATTTGTAAGATTAATAGATTTTCTTTTTACATAATCCTGACTGATTTTTAAATAATCGTTTCGTTCTTTTTGAGTCATATTACTTAAAGTCGCCTGCATTTTAATATCAGGATTTAAAGGATCATATTCCGGATTGCTCTTAGATTCGGAATATCCGAAATACAAAGGTATTCGAATGCCGAATTTTTTGGGAAAGAATTTTCCGAGTTCGGTACCGGCGGAAAAATCATAATTAAAATCGGTCGATTGTTGTCTTTGGTCAACCGATTGTTCGAGACCGCCGAAACCCGGTGTACTGTATTCGCTTGAAACAGCAATAGTAGAAAAATCGGCAAGATTTGCTTGCAAACGACCGCGTGAAGCCCATCCTCCGTGTTCGTTAAAACCGGATAATCGTAATTCGTTCATCCAAACTTCTATAGATTTAGGTAAACCGTCGTCCGGCAATAAGTTATTTTCTTTTTTGCGGTTTCTGATTCCGATCATTATGGTGCGAATGTTACTTAAATTAGGCGTTCCCGTAATACTTATTCTTCTGCCGCTTTCATCAATATAGCTCGAATATTCGGAAGTCAAATTGATATCGGCACCTTCTCTGATTTTTTGATTTCGTTCTTGTTTTAATGCTTGAAAAACACTAAATTCCACATCCAACATATTTTCGGGTCGCCATACCAATTCTCTGCCCGTACTTCCCAATGCACCGTCATAATATCCGGGTTCCGTTAATTTTAAAGGAATTTCATATTCGTAATAATTTTCTTTATAATCAGAACCCAGACGAATAAAAGCACATAAATCGTCATCATTCAAAATTTCGTCTTCAAGAGCTTCAGCATGAATGAACATTTGTAATTTTTTATATTGTCGCACGTCCAAACTTGCGTTTTTATATGCGGCTCTGGCATCACCGTCGCTCAAATTGAGAACTTTCAGTGAAATGGCTTGCTCGTTCAGTTGTTGTAAATAGGGATTCCCGGGAGAAATTTCACGGGTAACTTTAGGCGGTAAAACATAATTTACGGGTTCACGAGATGAATTTTCTTCAACATTAACGGTGTTTACATCCAGCTGAGCATCAGTATATTCCGGGGTTCCCGAACCTTCTGTTCCTTCAAGCAGTGAAAGTTTATATTTCCTCCAATCACCTCTGATTAAATCCATTTCCGCAAAACGCAATACGATTTGTTTTTGCCAATCTTTCATAAACAGTCGAATAAAACGAATGGATTTAAAATCTTCTATTTGACCGACTTTTTTCTGATAATCCGAAAGCGGGATTTTAAAATGATACCATTTTACGGTTTCTTGGTTTTCATTTCTCAGTTTAACATCAGCTTCTCGAATATCGGTGATGTAATTTTCCCCGACTTGCATATCGGAAGGCGCAATATGTACTTTGTATTGAAAATATGATTCGCTTTCCGAGAGGGTATAATCTCTATTGATATCTTCCATATCCGGTCTCAACTCGGTTGCCGTTACCAAATCACCCTGAGAATATGAATTTCCTTCTTGGTTGTTGAATTTTTTATAACGATCTAAAATACCTGTCTGATTTTCATCGTAAACAGGATCGCGAAAAAACATATAATCATCTCCCGAAGGATCGGCGACGGCATCTAAATAAGCTTTTGATCCGCTGCCGTATGCTGATGCAATACTTTGCAGATAATTATTAAAAAAACTGTTTTCATCCGTATCGGATAATCCGTCTAATCCGACATCTTGATATTGACGAGCATCAGCCGGTTCGTTAGCAAATGCATCCGTAATACGGGGTAATACGGGAATACGTCCCCAAGAAGTTGTATCAACATTCGTAATATTTGAAGTTGTAGGCAAACCGTTTTCAAAGGATTGTCTCGAATCTCTCAGAATATCTTCCGAAATGTTTCCGAGATTAAAATATATATCACCGCCGGTTTGATTCGGGTCGTAAATAAAAGGATCGAGCATCCAAAATTCAATAAATTCGATATTGGCTTCTTCAAAATCATTGGTTGTTAAATCTTGAGAAATACCTGCCCATCGGCTTTCGGGACTGTTAAGATTTCCGTTTTCGTCAATTCCGGCTGAGGTTCCGGGTGAACCGTTCGGAGTATCGTAATTATAAGGTCCTTTTTCTTTCGGATAGTAGGCTAAATTTAAGACATACAAAAATTGCGGAATGTCATGTTCCGGATCTCTGTTCGGGAAAATTTCTTGTTCGGGTATTTCTCTGATTCTGTGATCGGACAGTGAATCAACCGTAAGGTAATTAAATGAACCCGAACCTGTTAAGAAATCACGACTGATATTATACCAAGCCAGTTTTGCACGGTTATAACCGTAAACAAGTGCATTTACCGAATCAGCTTCAGGAAATAAATCCGGTTGTCCTTGCGGGGTACTTGATATTTTCCATCGTGAAGGTGATTTTAAATCAATCGTAACTTTTGCGCCTTCAAAATCATCGATATTGGCGTAACCTTCATCTCCCAAAATTTTAGGATGACCGGGAATAAGTTGAGCAAATTCCCCGGAAAAATCAATGTGTGAAGGTGTTTTCGTTTTTACGAAAGGAATAAATTTATCAACAAATTTAGTTAAAAACGGAACTTCCTGATTAAAATTAATATCCGTTCCCCAAATGGTATTTGAAACCGGAATGTCTCCGATGTTGACTTTGCTGGTCAGCGGTTTTTGATGCAAATGCATCAGGGTAGCACCGATATTAAAATTATCCGAAATTCGATAATCTAAATGGGTTCCGATCATTGATTTGGTACCGATATCAAACATTGAATTACTTTCGAGAGAAATTTTTATCGGTGTTCCCGATTCAAGTAAACTTTGATTTATAATCGTGACCCTTCCGAGGTTATAATCAACGGTATAATCCGTATTTTCGGTAAGAATGGCACCGCCTGCCGTAACGGTAACGGAACCTTCGGGAATATTCATGGCATTCAGGTTAATTTCCGAACCGCCCGATGATCGGTATTCGCCTTTAAAAAAGAATTTATTTTTTTCGGCATTTTGTCTTGCCTGACTTTGAGTTTCTTCGTATAATTCCGTAAATGCATATTGATCGGCAATTCGATTAATTTCAGGATCGGTACTGCCGCCCGTAATTTTTTCTTTTAAATAAGACCCGAAAGGTTCGGTAACAGGAAAATATATTTTACCGTTGGATGCATTTATCGTAATTTTATCAATAAAATCAAAATAACCGTCAGAACCGGGTTCGTTGTTTTTATTTAAGTTATCCAAACCCAGAACTTTCAATAAAATTTCTCCTTGAATTTCTCCGGCAGGCAGATAATTAATCGAAGAACCTGTTTTATCGTTCCTATACATGACGTCAAGTTTGAAATCTTGAGAATTAACTTGATACGCATTAAAAGAATACACATTTTTCATCATCAAATCCCAAGTCGGATTTGAAGTAGAAAGGGTTGTCGGTTTCAATAATTTTAAAAATAAAGCATCGGGTGCCGACGGTTCTTCATTGGAAAATTCACCGACACGATAGGGTTTGCCGTCGGATGTGTTTTCATATTCATAGGCAACAGCAAGTACTTCATCATTATTAAGTTGTGAATTTAAAGAGATGTATCCCAGAGTTGCATTAAAGGAATATTCCGATGTTGAGAGTAAGCGTGCATTTTGAACTTTTTCATAATCATCGCCGGCTTCAAAATTAATGAAAGACGATAAAATGGTACTGACATTGGCAATGTCTCTTAAACCCGGTTGGTCAAGCATTGTTTGATATAAGGTATTGGTACTGTTATCCGGAATAAGCGGTCCGTTTGCCGAGAAATTGTCGGGCGAATAAATGTGGTCTCCGTTTTCACCCAAATCCGTAAATGCAACAATATTTCTTGAATTATCAAATTTTCCGCTTCTGTTGGTAACCCATACTTCGATTTTTCGAATATTGATATTTGAACTGATTATCGGTAAATTTTTTAAAGCTTCATCGTATCGATCTCTGAAATATTGCGAGATAAAATAATGCCTGTTTGCATCGTAATCATCAGCCGTAATTTCAAACGGTGTCGTTGTGGCACCACCCTGAACCTCCACGGTTTTACTTTGACCTTTTTGTTGAGAGAAAACATTGGTTACCAATAAATTTCCGAATTTAAGTTCTGTTTTAATTCCGAATAAATTATGACTTCCCGTAATTAATGAACCGGATAAAGGCATGGTTACGTTTCCGGCTTCTATTTTTTGAAGAATCTCATCTTCTTTACCTTCATAAGCTAATTTTGCATTATTTTCAAATTCAAATGTGGCATCGGTATCAAAATTAATTCCCAGTTTCATTTTATCCCCGATTTGCCCGGCAACTCCCATTTTAATATTCATATCAAAATCAAAATTGACATTTTTTTGAAGATCTTTTGTTAATGCCGGATTTTCGTTATTATTGATTTTAAGACCGAAAATAAGTTCTGCCGTTCCTTGCGGTTTAATATTGATGGTATTGCTGCCGAAGACTTTATCGAATCCTTGAATGGGAACAATTAAATTTTTATTCACCAAGCGATCAACCAAACTGTTTTCACCTTTAATATTTTCCAGTGCCGAACGTTCCATCCAATAGTTATGAATTTCTTGTTTATTACTGTATTTCATGAAATCGTCAAATGACATGTAATAGGGATTTCGATAATTAAAATCACCTATTTTGTCGTAAAAAATAAATTTTCCGGTTTTCGGATCATATTTTACGAACGAATTGATACTCGAAGGATTTTTCAGAAAAAGAGGAGAGTTTTTTTTAAATGCCAACGGATTATTCGAATAATCTTCGAAGGGAAAAATAAGAGAATCTTTCGGAATTGAATCATGAATCCCGGGTATAAAGAAATCTTTTGAAGTATTTTTATAAGAAGATTCCGAAAATGAAACGAATAATAAAAAACTTCCGATTATAAAAATACCTTTAAATAAAGACTTTAAGAATGATTTCACTGCAAATTTATTTAGAATTTTTTAAAGTAGTTTTTCAGCCATAGGCAAATTCTATTGAGATAAACGAAATTATAATATTTTTAGTGCATTCTTAACAAGTTCTTCAACACTAATATTTGAATTTGAGACGTAAATTTTCTTAACGGCTTTTTCTGCTTTGGTTTTCGGAAATCCTAACATGCTTAATGCCGATAAGGCTTCTTCGGGAATTGAACTTGTGAAAGCAAGTCCGGTTTCATCATCAATTTCGGCTTTATTTATTTTATCTTTCAAGTCAATAATAACACGTTGAGCTGTTTTTGCACCAATCCCTTTTATGTTTTGAAAAGTTGCAACATCATCCGTGCGAATAGCTTTTTTCACTTCATTTGCCGATAATGAGGAAAGCATAACTCTTGCCGTATTGGCACCGATTCCCGAAACTGAAATTAATAAACGAAAAATTTCGCGTTCCGATTTATCGGCAAATCCGTATAAAGCATTTGTGTCTTCTCGAATAATTTGATGAATATACACTTTGTAATGCTCTTTGCCGCTTATTTTCGAATGTGTTTGTAAAGAAATGTTTACAAAATACCCGATTGTTCCGGCTTCAACAACAATATAAGTGGGTGTGGTTTCGGTAATTTTTCCGCTGATGTATTCAAACATAAAATAAATTTTAACATGCAAATATAAAAAAGTATTGTGAATATCATATAAAATCCGACTTTCGACAGAAAATGCCTGAAAATTAAAAAAAATGAAAAACTTTTTTTGCCGTGAAAAAATAATAGTTAATTTTGCCGCACTGAAATTTTATATTTCACGGGGCCGATAGCTCAGCCGGTTAGAGCATCTGACTCATAATCAGAGGGTCCGGGGTTCGAGTCCCTGTCGGCCCACGTTTCATGGTTATTGATTATAACACCTTACTGTTTTTCGGTAAGGTGTTTTTT
>JAOZQB010000312.1 GCA_029932445.1 Bacteroidales bacterium
ACTTACAACTCATTAAAATGACAAAAGAACTTTTCATCCTGAAACTCCACGACATCGGTGCCGTAAAATTCGGTGAATTTACCCTTAAAAGCGGACATAAATCACCCTTCTATTTTGATTTGCGTGATATGATTTCCTATCCCGAACTCCTTGACGGTATTGCCGATTTACTGGTTGAAGACATTGAAAATTTAGATTTCGATTATGTTTCCGGTGTGCCTTATACGGCTTTGCCTATTGCAACGCTGGTTGCCGATATGCTAGATAAACCTTTGATATACATCCGTAAAGAAGAAAAAGCATACGGAACAAAAAATGCAGTTATCGGTAAATTTGAAAAAGGAAGCAAAGTTTTAATTCTTGACGATTTGATTACAACCGGCGAAAGTTTAGTCGAAACAGCTGAAAAGTTCAAAAATGAAGGTCTGGAAGTTGTTGATTTTTCGGTAATTATTGACAGAAGCAATCATATTGAAAAAAAAATTAACAGCTTGGGATATCGTCTGCACAGTTTGATTAAGTTAGATAAAATGACAGAAGTTTTACATGAAAATGATCGCATAACAAATGATCAAGTCACTAAAATTAAGGAATTTACTAAGCATATTTATTCAAATTCAAAAACAGGAAACATTACTGAAAATCATCTTACGATATTGTTGAAAGAAAAAATTTATAATAAAAAATCAAATTTGATATTATCGCTTGATGTTGATAATCAAAAAAAGTTTTTTGAGATTTTAGACAAAACGGCAAAACATATCGTAATGCTTAAAACACATGTTGATATCATCAATGATTTTACGGATGATTTCATTGTTAAGTTGAAAGAATATGCAAAAAAATATGATTTTCTGATCTTTGAAGATCGCAAATTTGCCGATATCGGAAATACTGTTCGGAAACAGTATCACAACGGCATATATAAAATCAAGAATTGGGCACATTTTATTACTGTTCATGCTGTTCCCGGGGAAGGTATTTTACAGGGATTATTTGACGGAGTTGCGGGCAAAAGTTCTTTTCTTTTGGCAAAAATGTCTTCAAAAGGTAATTTGATGAATGATACCTATACTCGAAATGTTTTCAATATCGGAGAAAAATATGCCGATGTCGTCAGCGGATATATCGTTCATGCAAATACGAAAGAAGAATTAAAACGATTAAAAAACAAAATTCCGAAAGGGCAACTTTTATTAATGCCGGGAGTGAAACTTAAAGCCGGAAGCGATGCAACGGGACAGCAATACACAAGCGCAGAAGATGCCATGGAAGGCGGTGCGGATTGTATCATCGTGGGAAGAGGAATTATTGAAGCCGAAAATCCGGAAGAAACAGCAAAAGAATATCGTGAACGTGCTTGGAAGGTGTTTGATGCTTAGCTGTTTAAATGTTTAATGTTTAATTAGTGTATTATTAATATTATTAAGAAAGACTAATGAGAGAATTTTCATTTGAAAAACTTGAAGTTTGGCAGATTTCAAGAAAATTTACAAAAGAGATTTATAGAATCAGTTCAGTTTTTCCTGATGAAGAAAAATTTGGTTTAACATCACAAATAAGAAGAGCTGTGGTATCTGTATCCTCTAATATAGCTGAAGGCAGTTCAAGACGATCCGGAATTGAACAAGCACGTTACACTGAAATAGCATACGGAAGTCTTTTGGAAGTATTAAATCAATTAATTCTTGCAGGCGATTTGAACTTTATTTCAGAAAATGAAATTAATGTACAAAGACCGGTTATTGAAGAACTAGTTAATAAATTATACAAATTAAGATTGTCACAACTAAAAAAGAATAAACCCTAAACAGTTAAACATTAAACAATTAAACATTAAACAATTAAACATTAAACACTTAAACATCAAACAAAAATATGAAAAACCTAATCTCAATGCGTGATGTCAGTAAAGAAGAAATTCTGAAACTGATTGACTTAGCGGACAAAATCGAAAAAAAAGAAGTTCGTCCGGAAATGACCGGAAAATTAGCGGCATTGCTGTTTTTCGAACCCTCAACGCGAACCCATTTTTCTTTTGAAACAGCCGTGAAAAAACTCGGAGGAAACACCTTTTCAATGTCGGGAACAAGCTCAACTTCCGTAAAGAAAGGCGAAACTTTGGCTGATACTTTGATGACTATCAGCATGTATGCCGATATTATCGTGATGCGACATATTATTGAAGGTGCTGCACGTTTTGCTTCCGAAACCGTTGATATTCCGGTAATAAATGCCGGCGACGGAACCAATCAACATCCGACGCAAGCCATGCTTGATTTATATTCCATTCAAAAAACACAAGGGACTTTAAATAATCTCACTGTCGGAATGGTGGGTGATTTACGGCTCGGAAGAACTGTACATTCCTTGGCACAAGCACTCAGCGATTTTAATCCGAAATTTTATTTTGCTTCGCCGCGACACTTGCAGATGCCAGGTTATATTAAAGACGATTTAAAAGCAAAAAATATTGAATTTACGGAATTAGAGGATATTAAAGAAGTGATGCATGAACTTGACATAATGTATGTTACAAGAATTCAGAAAGAGCGTTTTGCCGTTTTGGAAGATTATGAAAAAGTAAAAGACAGCTATATTATTTCTAAAAAATTATTGGAAGGCGTAAAATCAAATTTTAAAGTGTTACATCCTCTGCCGCGCGTTAATGAAATTACGAAAGATGTTGATGATACCGAATATGCCTATTATTTTCAACAAGCACGCAACGGCGTATTTATGCGTCAGGCAAT
>JAOZQB010000313.1 GCA_029932445.1 Bacteroidales bacterium
TTTAGAAAATGATATTTCCGGCAAACAAGAAAAAGAATTAAAAAATGAAATTGAAGATAAGTATTTTACTGATTTAATGAGAGAAAGAATAATTGATGTGTTAGAACTATGGAGCTCAAAAGACAAACAAAAAGAATTACAAGATTCAAATCCTGAGATTAACATTACAAAAGAATTATTCGATCAATGGAATGACTTTAAAATAGAAACCCCAGAAATATTAAATGAAGTATTCCATGAAAATGAAAGGATTGCAATTAAAGAATTCGACAAAGTATTAAATAAAAATAATGAAATATTAAAGATAAATTATCCTAATCTAAAAGTGTTTGTAAATACTATGAATTGGTATAAAATTAATAATCTTGCTATAGTAACATTAAAAAAAATAGAAAAAATTGGTAATGGATAAATAAAAAGCATTAAAACGCTTTCGATTCAAAACGTTAAAATAACAACAACTAAAATAATGCAAAAAGCAACAAAAACACTATTAATTATATTTGCCGCAGTCGGCATTTCGGCACTATTTATATATGCCGGCAGCTATTACTCAAATATTATAAAATACAATGATTTACGTGACAGTACGTATTCGGTATATGCCCTTCCCGTTCCCGACAGCATTACTTTTGCGGGAGATAAAGTGCCGCTCGAAAATTTTGACGTAAAAGAAGCATTGGATAAAGAATTACATAAAATTACTTACTGGCATTCCGAAACTTTTTTATATTTAAAAAGAGCGCATCGTTATTTTCCCGAAATTGAGAAAATATTGAAAAAGAACGGTATTCCTGATGATTTTAAATATCTTGCCGTTACCGAAAGCGGATTAACAAATACGGTTTCTCCTGCCGGTGCTGCCGGATTTTGGCAAATTATGAAAAAAACAGGCAAAAGTTACGGTCTTGAAATTAACGATGAAGTTGACGAACGTTATCATTTTGAAAAATCTGCAGAAACTGCATGTAAATATTTAAAAGATGCTTATCGTAAATATCATGATTGGGCTTTGGTTGCCGCATCTTATAATCTCGGTCAGGGAAATCTTGATAAACAACTGAAAAGACAAGATGCTTCGTCATACTATGATTTATTGCTGAATTCTGAAACTTCCAGATATGTTTATCGAATCATTGCTTTTAAAATAATTATGGAAAACCCTCAAAATTACGGTTTCAAATTCAGAAAAAAAGATTTATACCCGCAAATTCCCTGTACGGAAGTGAAGATAGATTCTGCAGTTACCGATTTTGCAAGTTTTGCAGAAAATTTTAATACAAATTACAAAATGTTAAAATATTTTAACCCTTGGTTAAGAGACAGTTTTTTAACTAATAAATATAAAAAAACATATACTTTAAAAATTCCGGCGGAAGGCAGCAGAACAAAAAATTATATAAAAGAGATACAAAAACCGGACAGCATTATTAACACAATTGAATTTTAATAATTAAAATTGAAATTTAACAGATAGTCATCAGATAAGTGTAGATTAAAAAGGTCAATTTCGAAAAAATAGGTGCATAGCATCTTTTTAAATAAACTGATTATAACCTAAATTGAGTGATTATGTTCAAAAAGAAGTGCCAATGCTTTGAGATTAAAATGTTTATAAAAAAAGTAAGAATACCCTTTGGTCTTTGATCCTTTTTTTATAAGTCATTTTGGCTCAAATGGTTGGTGCTTATTGAAGAAGATAATCACTCATTTTAGGTATATATCAAATAAATTTCAATTATTGTGCAAAATCAGATGCTTTGCACCTTTTTATACCTGACTTATCAAATAAAAAGTTGTCTGACGATCTTTGAAATTTCGTCATACTTGTTTAGCTTCGCTGAGGCACTTCGTGGTTCAGTATCTTTTAACACATTATTAAATTATATTAATTATCAACTAAAAAGAATGTCAAAACATAAAGCAGCATTTGTAAATATTATCGGAAATCCGAATGTCGGAAAATCGACATTAATGAATCAGTTTGTAGGAGAAAAACTTTCCATAATTACATCAAAATCACAAACAACCAGACATAATATTAAAGGTATCGTAAACGGTGAAGATTTTCAATTGGTTTTTTCCGATACACCGGGTGTTTTAAAGCCGCATTATAAATTGCAAAAATCAATGCTTAATTTTTCAGAAACCGCACTGACAGATGCTGATATTGTTGTTTATGTTACCGATGTTTATGAGAAAGAAGAAAAAAATATTGACTTTCTTGAAAAAGTCAAACATTTAAGCATTCCGATATTATTGGTAATTAACAAAATAGATCAATCCGAACAAGAGAAAATAATTAAATTGGTATCAAAATGGGAAGGAATTTTACCGAAAGCTGAAATTTTTCCGACATCGGCATTGAATAAATTTAATGTGAAAAATATTTTTAATCGCCTGTTAGAATTAGCTCCCGAATCCCCGCCGTTTTTTCCGAAAGACCAACTGACAGATAAAACCGAGCGTTTTTTTGTTTCTGAAATCATCAGAGAAAAGATTTTAATCAGATACAAAAAAGAAATCCCCTATTCCGTTGAAGTTGAGGTTGAAGAATTTAAAGAAGATGATAAAATAATTAGAATACGAAGTATTATTTACGTTGAACGAAAATCACAAAAAGGTATTATTATCGGTCATCAAGGAATTGCCATAAAGCATGTCGGGATTGATGCACGAAGAGATATTGAGAGATTTTTCGATAAAAAAGTTTTTTTAGAGCTTTTTGTAAAAGTTGCCGATGATTGGCGTTC
>JAOZQB010000314.1 GCA_029932445.1 Bacteroidales bacterium
TGGATTGGTTAAATGTTTTTCAAAAGGCATTGCCGAAGAATGGATTATTTCCGATAAAGATACGTTTAAAAACTTACAAAACACACTAAAATACAACAAATTACAGATAGGAGGACAAGGCGGGATTGTGGCAAATGTTGCAGCAATATGCGGTGTTCAAAATATTTATGTTCATTGTGCATCTTTGCCCGAAATACAGGCAAAACTATTTTTAGATGTGCCTAATCTACTGTCTGTCGATGAAAATAAAGAAATCAAAAAAACACACAGTATTCATCGAAAAAACGATATTCCGCTTATTCATTATATTCTTGAATTTGATATCAACGACACTTTAAACTTTTTCGGCAAAGAAATTACTTGCCCGAAATCGAACCGTTTCATCGCCACTTATGACCCGCTGAATTTCAAACTACATATTGATAAAAATTTTGAAGAAAGATTATCCGAAAAAGATGTTAATTATGATTATATCATTCTCTCCGGATACCAAATGCTGCAAGAAACTTTACCTGACGGCACTTCCGGAAAAGAAAAAATTAATTATTCGTTAAAAGTTATTAATAAACTCCGAAAAAACGGTAAAAATCCGCTAATTCACTTTGAAATTGCTTCCACACAGGATAAAGTAATAAGAAAATATCTGCTTGATACGATTGCAAAACAAGTTGACAGTATCGGTTTTAACGAAAGAGAATTAATTGATATTCTTGAAGTTATTAACCAAAATGAATTAGCGAAAAAATGCAATACAAATACGAATTCAGTCAATTTGTTCCGTGCAATGATAAAAGTTTTCAACTATATCGAAACGCCGAGAATGCAATTACATATGTTCGGATTATATATTACATTACAAAATAAAGATTTCAGAATTTCTCCCGAACAAAATCGAAAAGGAATGCTGACAGCAGCTGTTATCGCAGCCGGAAAAGCAGGAACCGGATCGCTTGAAAATAAAGACAATTTATTGTGGGCAAAAGATGAAAATGTTTCTGATATCGGATTAAATGAATTAAACGAATTATCCGATTACATCACTAAAATATACGGAATAAATAATTTATCGGAAACCGGCATTTTTGAACATTCCGATTTTGATCTTATTGCAGTTCCAACTATAATTATTGATAAACCCGTAACTTTAGTCGGTATGGGAGATACGATTTCATCGATTTCTTTAATTGCTGCACGATGAATTTCATTTCCTGTTTTTTTATGTTTCTAAACACATAATAAAGAGATACTTTTGATTTTTATTCATTGTTGTCCGATTAATATAATAAAATGCAAAAAACACGAAACGGATATTTTTTATGTTACTGTATATATGTTATTTAACAAGGACTAAAGTCCTTGTTTGTGTTTTTTTTTATTTTAACCCCCGACTTAAGTCGGGGGCTTAAACAAACCGCCGACATAGGGTTTTAACCTGTTAATAAAATTTTAATCGGACAACAATGATTTTTATTTTAAGAATTATGAAATACTTTTGATTTTTTTAAACATTAAAATCATTAATACGGACAAATCAAAATTTCTAAAATAAATTCAGAATGACGGCTAAACAGACTTTTTATACATTCTCTTTTTTAATTCTGATTTTTTTATTTTTTAATTTCATTCATAATCATACGAGCAAATTCTTCAGCCCTTTCAGGGCTTTTGCCTTCAGCATAAATACGAATAATCGGTTCGGTATTTGATTTGCGAAGATGTACCCAGCCGTCGGTAAAATCTAATTTCACACCGTCAATATCCGTTATTTCAATATCTTTTCGAGAAGAAAACGTATTTTTCACTTCTTTCAGAATGTTATCTACATCCGTATCGGGTGTTAATTCAATTTTATTTTTCGAAATAAAATAATCGGGATAAGTTGCTCGAAGTTCGGAACATTTCATTTTCGATTTTGCAAGATGGGTTAAAAACAAGGCAATCCCGATAAGCGAATCTCTTCCGTAATGCAGTTCGGGAAAGATAACGCCGCCGTTGCCTTCACCGCCGAATACGGCATTGACTTCTTTCATTTTTGCAACCACATTAACTTCACCGACTGCTGAAGCAAAATAGGTTCCGCCGTATTTTTCGGTAACATCACGCAATGCTCTGCTTGATGATAAATTAGAAACCGTATTTCCCGGAGTTTTTGATAAAATATAATCGGCAAGGGCAACAATCGTATATTCTTCATTAAACATGCTTCCGTCTTCGTTAATAATTACAAGCCGGTCAACATCCGGGTCAACGGCAAAGCCGACATCAAATGATTGAGCTTTCATTAATTCGGAAATTTGCGTTAAATTTTGCGGAACGGGTTCCGGTGTATGTGCAAAATAACCGGTTGCTTCGCAATTGAGTTTCACAACTTCTTTTACACCCAATTGTTCCAACAGCGGCGGCAAAGAAATCCCTCCGACCGAATTTACGGCATCAATTGCAACTTTAAAATTTGCATTTCTAATTGCTTCAACATCAACGTATTTATTTTGAAGAACTAAGTCAATATGTCTTTGCAAATAATCTTTTTCCTCAATCATTTGATAGGTTTCAATATCGGAAAAATTAAAATTATCAAAATCCGTTTCGGCAATTTTCAAAAGTTCATTACCGTTTTCCGCCGAAATAAATTCGCCTTTTTCATTCAATAATTTAAGTGCATTCCATTGTTTCGGATTATGACTGGCTGTGATGATAATTCCGCCGTCTGCTTTTTCTTCCGTCACGGCAATTTCGGTTGTAGGAGT
>JAOZQB010000315.1 GCA_029932445.1 Bacteroidales bacterium
GACAGGATATTTTAAATCGGGTTTTGTTTCTTTTAAAATATCTGATAATCGAGTTCCGAAAGGAAACTGACGCACTTGATTCGTACAAATACACTCTATTTTTAACATTCTTATTATTTTTGTTTATTACAAGAATACATATTTATATTTTTTTGTAAAAATTTATTTTTCTGAAAATATTTTCTTTCTATTTTTGTGTCCAATTATCCGGATATTTAATTTATTAATTTTATAAACAGAAAAAATGACATTAGATACTAATTTAGAACATATAACAAGTGAAGCTCAATATCATGAAATAATAAATAATAACGAAAATGTAATGATATGTTGCGGCAGAATGGGACCGATGTGTGTGCCTGTGTATGATGATATGGAAGAGTTAAGAAATGAATATTCAAAAGTAAAGTTTTACGATATGCTTTTTGATTTGCCTGATGCACATGTCATAAGAAATTTACCGGAATGCAGAGGATTTATGGGATTGCCTTTTACGGTATATTATAAAAACGGAAAAGTTGTTAAAGCAACGAGCAGTATTCAAATGCGAGACCAACTTACAGAAATTTTGGATGAAAATTTTTCATAATGATTGTTTTTATGGTTTTAAAACACCTTGCATTAATTTGTGAGGTGTTTTTTAATAAATTTGTAAAATGGAAGAAATTTACGATATTATAATTTTAGGAGGCGGGCCTGCAGGTTTAACCGCAGGAATTTATTTATCAAGAGCAAAAGTTAAAACATTAGTTTTAAATGTAGGTGTAATCGGAGGGCAAATGTCATTAACACATGAAATTGCCAATTATCCCGGTGTTCCGAATATCAGCGGTTATATGCTTTCGCGAACCATGCAAAAACAAGCGGAATCGTTCGGATGTAAAGTGATTTCAAATGCAAAAATCACATCTTATAAATTAGCCGGTGAACTTAAATCCGTTGAGCTTGCCGGAAAAGGTATTTTTAGTGCAAAAGCCGTCATTATTGCTTCGGGAGGGAAGTCTCGTGAATTAAACGTTCCGGGAGAAAAAGAATTTGCCGGAAGAGGTGTATCTTATTGTGCCACTTGCGACGGTGATTTTTTTCAAGATAAAGAAATAATTGTTGTAGGAGGCGGAAATTCAGCACTCGAAGAAGCGGTTGCCCTTACACAATATGCAAGTAAAGTTACGGTCGTTCACGAATTTGATTATTTTCAAGCCCATAAAAAAGCCGTTGAAGAGGCAACAAATCATCCGAAAATTGACTTTATACTGAATTCTACGGTTTCGGCATTTTACGGTTCACAATCTCTTGAAAAAGTTACCGTAAAGAACTTAAAAACAGGAGAGGATACTGAAACGAAAATTGACGGTGTATTTGTTTTTATCGGATATGTTCCGCAAACTCAACCGTTTAAAGATGTCGTAAAATTAAGCGACAGAGACGAAATTATTGTCAATAATCAGATGATGACAAATATAAAAGGCGTATTTGCAGCCGGAGATTGTATTGAAAAACGTTTCAGGCAAATAACAACGGCTGTTTCTGACGGAACAAAAGCGGCTTTAAATATTATTGAATTCTTACAAAATTAAAACAGTTATAAATCTTTCAACAATTCTGCTTTAATAATTTTACTCCAAATCTTATAACCTTTTTCATTCATGTGAAGTTGGTCTTTAAGAAAGATATCTTCGCGAATTTGTCCGTTTTTATTGAACATTTGCTTGGTGATGTCAATGTAAAACAAGTTTTTGGTTTTCGTGCAATAGCTTTTTATTAATAAATTTGTTTCCTGCATTTTTTTCAAATAATCAACACGTGAAGGGGAGGGTTTTACAGATACAAAAAAAACTTTCGTATTCGGAAGATATTGTTTTATCAGTTGAATTAAAATATCGAAACTTTTTAAAATAACAACAGGTGTTAAAAAAGGTGCAAGTACATCATTATCGCCTTCATAAATAACTATTGCCGAAGGATTATAGGGTTTTACAATTCTGAAAAAGTAATAATCAAGTTCCGGCATAGTCGAGCCGCCGAAACCTCTGTTTAAAACCCGAAGCGGAAATAAATCCGTTTCAATATTTGTCCATTTTCTGAAACTGGAACTGCCGACAAATAAAATTTCCCCTTTTGTTATACCCTTTGCGGAATCTTCTTTCTCAAAGTCAAGAATTTCTTCTTCGTAACGATTGAAGAAGAGCGTATCCATATCTTTTGCTAATTCTTGAATGTAATTTGATGAATTATAGGTGAAAAAATCTTCTGAAAACAAAGAAACATTAGTATCAGCATTTGTTTGTCCGTGGGACAATATTGTGATAAACAATAATATATATGTAAAAAACCACTTCATAACTTAATAATTTTGATGCAAATATATTTGATTTTTCTTCACTTTCAGAAATCATTTTCTAATTTTGTAATTCTTAATAAATAATACAAATCATATGGCATTAATAAAATCCGTTTCCGGAATTCGCGGAACTATAGGGGGGAAACAAGGTGATAATTTAACACCGATTGATATTGTGAAGTTTACATCTGCTTTTTATACGATTATAAAAAAAAGCTGCGGTAAGGAAAATTTAAAAATTGTTGTCGGTCGTGATGCTCGAATTTCGGGACAATCGGTTTCCGATTTGGTTTGCGGAACTTTAGTTGCAAACGGTGCAAAAGTTGTAAACATTGGTCAGGCAACTACTCCTACAACCGAAATTGCCGTGACGGAAGAAAAAGCAGACGGCGGAATTATCA
>JAOZQB010000316.1 GCA_029932445.1 Bacteroidales bacterium
AGGTAATTATGAACAAATTGATGATGTTTTGGTGATGGGACTGAAAATATAATTAATGATTGATAATTATTTTGTAAGTGAATTCTTTATTTTCCGTATATATTGTAACAAAATAAAAACCGTTCTTTAAACTTGAAACATCAATATTTTGATTTTTATTGACATTAATGTTAATATTTATTGTACCTATTACATCAGTTAATATAAATTTTGCAGAAAATTTTGTCTCATATGAACTCTTTATTCGAAGAAATCTATTCGCAGGATTCGGAAAAATCTCAAAAGATTTTTCAGTTAATTTTTCTTTTACGGAACTTACCGTTGATCCGCAATCATAATTTAAAGGATTTATTTCTATAGGATTTCCGGGTAATAGCTCATGACCGTTAAATCCGGAAAAATCAGGGCTGTATTTAATTGCTTGAAATATTGAATTCGTACCGCTTAGTTCCGTTCCTTGAGCAACAGGTCCGTTATTATCAACAGGATTAATATATTCGAAAACAACTTCATTATTGTTTGGTTCAATCTCCAGAATTCTGCCGGAATTTGCTTCGCAGATTAAAGTGTTTCCGTTTACTAATCTTTGGGCACTTCCCATTGCTTGAGTATATAAATTTGACGGATTATTTGTTGTTATTTGATGAAAAAAAGTATCGGGTAAAAATGTATTATCCGGACCTAAAAGATAATTTCCGTCAATATCTGTCTCAGGGACTATTATATCAACTGAAGAATAGTTTCCTTGAGGTCTGTTCAATCCGTTATTAAAAATCATTATTTTATTTTCATCAGGCAGACTGTTTTTAATTCGTTGAGCATTATGTTGAGAAAAAAGTTTTTGATTTTCAGCAGTTCCTCTGTTATAAGCTGCCGGATTTCCCCAGCGAAAGAGCAAATCGCCTCCTTTTCCGTATAAACCGCCGCTATGTCCTGCAGCTTCTTCTGTTGTTGTACTATGATCAATAATCCAGATTTCATGAAAATTACGAACACTTATCAATATTTGATCTGTTTCTTCATCAAAATCTATAGAATTAAAATGTAACCAACTTCTTTCAGGCGGACCTGTTCCAATATAATTAAAGCTTATTAGTTCAGAATGTTCGGAAGGATTTCCGTAATTTGGTTTTGCGGCATCAAAATCTTGTATTAAATGATCTTCAGCTTTCCATTGCCAGATGATTGCTGCACTGTCTGTTCCAATCGGTTTAATTTCCCATATCTCTTCCATTGACATATCACTTCCGGTAATATCCGGATTTCGGCCTAATTCAATAAGTTCATTTATTAAATAATGTTTCCATATTAATAATAGAATATTCCCGTTTGCTAAATATTTAAAATCATGATGAGATGTAACAGAATCTGACTCAATACGATACGACCACAATAAATTACTGTCCCAATCATGTCGTTCAATAATTCCGCCTTGTCCGCCGATTATAAAATTATGATTTAAGATCTTTCCGGATCTTAATAGAGTCCCGTCTTCCAGCAAATATACACCGGCTGAAGATGTATAATCCGATATCCAATTGTGAACTTCTTTACCGCAGTTATCAATTAAATACGTTTTATTGTATGTAATAGGCGCAAATAGAGTGTATGCTTCAAAAGATTTTGTTGAATCGTTTATAAACCAACCGACAGTATGGTTTTGAGAAAATAAAGAACCGGATTTAATTATTAATAGTATTAAGAAAATGTATTTTCTCATAATTGAACAATAAGTTAATCTACAAATTTACATTTTATTTTTTAATAAGAAATTTCATTCTGAAGATAAAATATTAATTCTTTTTTTGTTTTTATTCATTCAGAATCTAGTTTTTATACTCATTCACAATCCTATTTTACTGCAGGCGGTACAAGATTGGAATTGATTGATGATTTTCATCCGGCAACGTCTGTTTTTATAATATCTATCATCATCATAAGTAATCGTATTGTTGCGTATATAATTTTCAATTGTTGTAAATTGTTTTTCATTACAAATCAGACATGCTATAATAAAAGAAACAGAGGCAGGTCTTTCTCTGCGAGATTTAACAATACATCAAAATTAATTATTCCCTTAGAGTTTAACATGCATTAATATCATTTTGTATCACTATATTAAGATGAGTTCAATTAAAAAATCATCTAATAACACCCAAAACAGCTATCGCCTCTTTAACATTTTTAATATCCTGAAAAGTCATCGTTAATTTATCATTACGTTCTTTCAGCATTGTTTTTTTCGGGTATTTTTTTATAAATTCCAACACATCGCCGAAAACATCCGATTGATAATAAACAGAGTTTTTATTTGATACCAAGTAGCAAACCATTTTCGTATTACGAAGAATGATTTTTTCAATCCCTAAACTCATGGCTTTTCTGCGAAGTCGCACGGCATCAATAAGCTCTTTTGCTGCTTTCGGAATTTTGCCGAAACGGTCGTTCAGTTCTTCTTCAAAAGAAGATAGGATTTCCTCATTATCAATTGTATCCAAACGTTTATAAAGTTTCAAACGTTCTTCGGTATTTTCCACATAACTTTCCGGAAAACGAATTTCCAAATCCGTATCAATGTGGCAATCGGTAACAAATTTCAAATCCGTATTTTCAATACTGACTTTACCTTCTTTATTTTTTACGAATAGTTCTTTAAATTCTTCTTCTCGAAGTTCCTGAACCGCTTCATCCAAAATCTTATGATAATTTTCAAAACC
>JAOZQB010000317.1 GCA_029932445.1 Bacteroidales bacterium
ATACCGACCCTAAGGGAAACTATAAAACTTATATTGTAAAATATACCGGAGGAAACAGTTTTTTTAAATATTTTAAAAAAGCGTATAAAAAACAATGGAAAAATTTAAACTAAATGCAAAGAAATAAAATAGCTTATATCATAATTCTATTTTTTTTAACAAACGGGTTGTTTGCTCAAATTCAGAAAAAAGATGTAAATAATAATATTTCGATTCCGGCTGATGATTTGCTTGTTAACGGAAGATTATATATTCCTGTTCATTATAAGGCACATGGTAATCCCTATTATAATGAGGATTATTGGATGCTTGCAACTTTCTACACGATGGGAGAAGTATATGAAAATCAGATTGTGAAATTTAATATTGAAACCGATAAATTGATATTAAATACTAAAGCAGACGATAAATATTATAATATTGAGCTTAACACTCAAAATATTGATTCATTTAAAATAAATCAAATTAAGTCTATATTCCCGTTTAATAATAATAATAAAAATGATTATGATTTAATTCGAAGCATTATTAAACAAAGAGCAGATTATCCTTATGACTATAAAACGTTTATTTCAATAAACAATAATTTTTATCAGAAAATTTTTGTCGGAAAATTTACTTTATTAAAAAAATATGAAAAAGAATTTAAAAATAATTATACTGAATATAACCACTTCGGACTCTATACAAATCAAAAGTTTATTTATTTTATTTATAATAATAATGTTTTATCAGAGGTAAATACAAAAAAACAATTTATTAATTTCTTTAAAATTCATCAAAAAGAAATTCGTAAATATTTATTAAAAAATAAAATTAACTATCGAAAAGCTTCTGATGACGTATTATTTAAATTGATGTTATATTGTAATTCCTTATCAGATAAATGATAAACATTATTTGAACTTTTTAGTATTTTTCTTTATTATTAAACCATTTTGTTTGTATGTCTAAAAAAATCTTTATTCTTAGTTTTATTTTGTCCGTATTTTTTCAATCTTTCTCACAAAAAGCTTTTGTTATATCGGATAAATATAATAATCTGTCGTTAGAATCATTTATTGAATCAGTTGAAAAGGATTATGATGTTCGATTTTTTGCAGAATCTGACAGTATTCCGGAAATTAAAGTTTCTTTTATAGGTGAAAGTATTTTATTAAAGGATTTGTTAGAAAATTTAGCAAAAGAAAATAATTTTTATAGTTCAATATATGCCGATAACGTGTTTATTACATATGAGAAACCAATTAATATTCAATTGCTTAATAATTCAACAATAGTGAATAATCATGCCGGCGAAATAAACGGTAATAAATTTATTGATGATAATAATAATTTTTTATCTGATAAGTTTGTAATCGGAAAAAAAAAAGAATCAATAAATTCAGCGAATTTAACCGGTTATATTTCAGGAAAAGAAGACGGAAGCCCGGTATTAGGGATAACATTTTTTATTGAACAATTACAAAAAGTTATTCCTGTTTCAAAAACAGGATTTTATAATGTTGCTTTAAAACCGGGGACATATAATATTATTATTACTGCTAACGGATTTGAGAAAAAAAATATTAATCTGACAATTTTTTCTTCCGGAAAATTAAATATTGCGTTGGAAAAAGAATTGAATTCATTGGAAGAAGTTGTTATTTATTCTGACCAAAACAGTAAAGTGAACAGTAATAAAATGGGAGTCGAACATTTAACAACAGCCGAATTTAATGAAATACCTACTGTGTTAGGAGAAAATGATGTTATTAAAGTATCGTTACTGTTACCCGGGATAAGTTCAGTTGGTGAAGGTTCGTCCGGTTTTAACGTAAGAGGCAGTCCTACTGATCAAAATATTTTTTATATTAATGATGTTCCGATTTATAATACAGCTCACGTTTTCGGTTTTTTTTCAAGTTTTAATTCTGATGCTGTCAGTGATTTTACACTTTATAAAAGTAATATTCCTTCTGAATTCGGAGGCAGGTTAGCTTCAGTATTTGATTTAACGGCAAAACAAGGAAACATGAAGCGGTTTTCAATGAGAGGAGGAATCAGTCCGATTACGGGACGATTAATGTTTGAAGGTCCGATTGTAAAGGATAAAGGCAGTTATTTGGTTGCTTTACGTTCGACTTATTCAAATTGGGTATTGAATTTTGTAAAGAAAACAGATTTGAAAAACAGTAAAATAAATTTCGGAGATTTTATTGCAAATTTTACTTTTAATTTGAATGATAAAAATAGGATAAAGTTTTTTACTTATGGCAGTAAAGATGATATTCTGATCAGTAATAAAACCAATTTTGAATTTCAGAATTTAGGATTCTCTTTAAATTGGAATCGAATTATTAAAAATAAACACAGTCTTAACGTAAGTCTGATAAACAGTAATTATAATTTCTCAGAAGAAAATACTGAATTGACTGTTTCATCATATCTTTATAATTATAATATTTCAAATGATGAAATCAAAACAATTCTGAATATTGTTCCTGCTGAAAAACATAATATTTCAGTTGGATTTGATTCAAAATTATATTTAAATGACAGAGGAAATTTTTTACCTTTCGGTGATTCTTCTTTAGTACAACCATTGTATATGAACAAAGAAAAAGCTTTGGAAACAGCTCTTTTTGCAGAAGAACAATGGAAACCGTTTCATTTTCTCACTTTAACGGGCGGATTGCGTTATAATTATTATACTTATTTATTACTATAATAATGA
>JAOZQB010000318.1 GCA_029932445.1 Bacteroidales bacterium
TAAAAAGAAATTTCAATTTTCCCGAGAACTTTGCTTCTCTCCTGCCCGACAATTACTTTTTTGCCGTTGAAATTACATTTAAAATTTTGTTGGCTGTTGAAATTATTGAAATGGTTTTTATTTTAGCACATTCGGTAACGGATTCAGTTGCAAAACAATTTGAAATATTGTCATTAATACTTTTGCGACAAGCATTTAAAGAATTTTCTAAAATTGATATGCCGATTGATAATATAAGTATTTTTCAACCTACAACTTATATATTATCTGATATTTTCGGGGCATTAATTATTTTTGCCGGTATTTTGGTTTTTAAGAAAATGCAAAAACACCGTGTGATTACTTCTAATGATGAAGACACTTATAAATTTACGGCACTTAAAAAAGCACTTGCATTATTTATGCTTGCTGCATTTATCATCATCGGTATTTATGATGTTGCACTATATATAGACGGAGCTAAACAATTTCATTTTTTTACGATGTTTTACAGTCTGTTAATTTTTACGGATATTCTTATCGTAATTATTTCATTAAGATACAGCCATCTGTATTGTGTTGTATTTCGAAATACAGGTTTTGCCATAGCAACCATTCTAATTCGATTTGCTCTTTCACTGCCTCGATATTACGATGCGGCAATGGGTATTATATCAATTATTTTTGTCATTTTGATAAGTTACATTTACAATAAATTTGAATTTAAAAGAATAAAAGAAATATTGTGGAAACAAAAGAACTCTTAAAAAAGGTCCGAAAAATAGAAATAAAAACACGCGGACTTTCGAAACATATTTTTGCCGGTGAATACCACAGTGCATTTAAAGGTCGCGGAATGTCATTTAGTGAAGTGCGTGAATATCAATACGGTGACGATGTTCGAAATATCGATTGGAATGTTACCGCACGTTACGATAAAGCTTATATAAAAACCTATGAAGAAGAACGTGAATTAACAGTAATGCTGCTTATCGACATCAGCGGGTCGCAAAATTTCGGGACATCGGAACACTTTAAAAAAGATTTAATTACGGAAATAGCCGCTGTAATTTCATTTTCCGCCATTCAAAACAACGATAAAGTAGGTGTTATTTTCTTTACCGATAAAATCGAGAAATTTATTCCGCCGCAGAAAGGGAAAAAACATATTTTACGCATTATCAGAGAATTAATTAATTTAAAACCCGAAAGCAAAAAAACTGATATTTCCGAAGCATTAAAATATTTTACAAATGTTGTTAAAAAAAGAAGTACGGCATTTTTGATTTCTGATTTTTTTGATGATAATTTTGAAAAGGCACTGCAAATTGCCGAACACAAACACGATATTATTGCTTTGCATGTTTACGACAAAAGCGAGTACGAACTGCCGAATATCGGATTAATAAAATTGCAGGATGCCGAAACCGACAAAGAAATTTATGTTGATACGACAATAAAAATCGTCAGAGAAAATTTCCGTAAAGAAAGAGAAAAAACGGCTTTTTTCGTAAAGCAAATTTTTGATAAAAACGGAATTGATAATGTCAAAATAAAAACCGATGAAGATTATATCAAACCTTTGCTTAAACTTTTTAAAAATCGATAATTAAATTAAAAGTTTATAAAGTTAAATGTTTATAAAGTAGTAAGTCTGTATAGTTAAAGACATGAAACACCCATAATAAAAGCCTAATACCCAAAGGGATGACTAATGCACGAACATGCCTTTGCAGAATAAAAATAAGCCGGCATGCGGGTGTTCCCTGCCTGACGGCAAGCAGGCTATGTGACCTTTGAAAATTATAAAAGCAGACACATGAATATTAATAAATTCGAAGATATTATTTCTTGGCAAAAGTCAAAAGTATTAGTTTTATTTACATATAAACTTTTTGAATATCATAAAGATTTCGGTTTTCGTAATCAAATATTAAGAACTTCAGTCTCCGTAATGAATAATATTACAGAAGGATTTATTAAAAACCTCTGAAAACTTTTTAACTTTAAGAACTTTATACTTTTAACTAATTCCTCACTTGATGGACGTAAAAATTGAAAATTCATGGAAAGCACTTCTGAAAGACGAATTTGAAAAAGATTATTTTAAAAATTTAACAGATTTCGTAAAACAAGAATACAAAACACATACAATTTACCCGCCGGGAAGAGATATTTTTAAAGCATTTGATTTATGTCCGGTTGATAAAGTAAAAGTCGTTATTATCGGACAAGACCCGTATCACGGAAAAGGACAAGCACACGGATTATGTTTTTCCGTAAAGGACGGTGTTAAAATCCCGCCTTCTTTAAGAAATATTTATAAAGAACTTCACAACGATATCGGAAAAGAAATTCCGGAAACGGGAAATATCGAACATTGGGCAAAGCAAGGTGTTTTAATGCTTAATGCTACGCTTACCGTAAGAGCCGGAAATGCCGGTTCGCATCAAGGGAAAGGATGGGAAAATTTTACGGATGCAGTTATCGAAAAAATTTCAAAAGAAAAAGAAAATTTAGTATTTTTATTGTGGGGTGCTTATGCACAAAAAAAAGGGCAAGTTATTGATAATGAAAAACATTATATTCTAAAATCGGCACATCCCTCTCCTTTCTCGGCTTATACCGGATTTTTCGGTAACAAGCATTTCAGAAAAACAAATGAATTTTTGAAATCGAAAGGAAAAGAAGAAATAAAATGGTAAAATTAATTACGAATT
>JAOZQB010000319.1 GCA_029932445.1 Bacteroidales bacterium
TTTTTTATTCACCGATAATTTTTACCAGCACGCGTTTTCTGCGTTTTCCGTCAAATTCTCCGTAAAATATTTGCTCCCACGGTCCGAAATCAAGTTTTCCGTCGGTAACGGCAACAACAACTTCCCTGCCCATAACAGTTCTTTTAAGATGAGCATCTGCATTGTCTTCAAATGTATTATGATTATATTGAGAATAAGGTTTTTCGGGAGCAAGTCCTTCCAGCCATTTTTCAATATCCCGGTGCAAACCGCTTTCATCATCGTTAATAAAAACACTTGCCGTAATGTGCATGGCATTAATTAACAAAAGACCTTCTTTTATACCGCTTTTCTGCAATTCCTTTTGAACATCGGGGGTAATATTAATTAGTTCTCTTCTTTTTGTTGTATTAAACCAAAGTTCTTTTCTGTATGATTTCATATTTTTCAGTTCACGATTTGAAAATAATTATTTACAAAAAAGAAGTTCCGAAAATATTCCGAAACTTCTTTAAACAGCATTTTTTAGAATTATTCCTTTTTAGTGTTTTTAATAACTTCAGCATCTTCAACTTTGGCATCTGTTGATTTACCTTTCAGATAATTAGGAAGTTCCATTCCTGCCAATTTGAATAAATCTTCAAGCGGAGGAACCGCACCCATCATCCCTTTCATAAAATTTGCCGTTGAACTGCTTCCGTCACCGTTTCCGCTGTCCCAAACCGTTACTTTATCAATTTTAATATTTTTGATAGCTTCAACTTGAGTTTCAACCAATTCCGGTAATCGTTCGGCAATCATCATCAGGACGGCATCTCTTGGATTTTTACCTGCAGATTCAACCATTAATTTGTAACCGGCAGCTTGTTTGCTTAAAATTTCAAATGTTCCGCGAGCTTCAGCTTCCATTTCAAGGAAAATTGCATCCGCTTCACCTTTAGCAATTCGTCTTTGTCTTTCAGCTTCAGCTTCGGCTTCTATAATCACTTTTTCTTTTTCAATTTCCGCAGGAATAATGATATTTGCTTTTTGTGTTGCGGCTTCTCTTTCGGCTCGTTTAAGTTCAGCTTGTTTTTCAGCTTCATACGCTGCTTTTTTTGCTTCGGCTTCATTTACTTTTTCAGCCGTTACGGAAATTTTTTCAGCTTCGGCTTCTTTTTTCATCCTCTCGGCATCCGACATAGCAACTGAAATTTTTGCCGTATTTTCACCGGAAATTGCTTTTGCATTTGCAGCTGCAACATTGGTTCTTTGATTTTGGTTAGCATTAGCTTCACCGATTTCGGCATCTGAATTTGCTTCGGCAACTTTAATACGTTGATCTTTTTGTGCATTTGCCATACCGATTTCTCCGTCTCGGTTTTTTTCGGCAACTTGTTTTTTTGCATCATTTACGGCACCGGCTGTAGCTTCTTGTCCCAATGCTTCAATGTAACCGGCATCATCGGTAATATCCGTAACATTTACATTAATCAGTTTTAAACCGATTTTTCTTAATTCATGTTCAACACTTGATGAAACATTTGTTAAGAATTTTTCACGATCGGCATTAATCTCTTCAATATCCATTGTTGCTATAACAACTCTTAATTGTCCGAAAATAATATCCGCAGCAAGATGTCGAATTTCTGCTTGTGTTAATCCCAAAAGTCGTTCTGCAGCATTTTGCATCACACCGGGGTCGGTAGAAATTCCGACCATAAATCTTGACGGAACATTTACACGAATATTTTGTTTACTTAAAGCATTTTCTAAACCGATCTCAATCGGAATCGGTGTTAAATCCAAAAATTCATAATCCTGAATAATCGGAATAATAAATGCAGCACCGCCGTGAACACATTTTGCCGTTCTTCCTGAGTTTCCTACTTTACCGTAAACAACAAGAATTCTGTCTGAAGGACATCTTTTGTATCGTTTGACTAAAAAGGCAAACATTCCCAAAAGTAAAAAGACTAATAAAATAATTAATACTGCTGTTGCTCCCATATGAATAAATATTTATAAAATTAATAAATTACTGATATATAGATAATTATCTTTTCCTCCTGACAATCAGAATACCGTTTACAACTTCAATAACTTCAACAAAGCTGCCTGTTTTAATATCTTCTGATTCTTCCGTAACGGCATCTAATGTTTTATATCCGCCTTGAATGACTATTTGAATTTTTCCGTTCCCCGACTTTTTTGCAGGAATTGTTAAATACACTTCGGCTTCTTTTCCCACGGCATTTTGAATATTCATTGTCCCGCTGGATTGAAGTTTTAAGAGCATAAAAAAGATCCAGGCCGTAAATAACATCATAATAATTCCTAAAGCTAAAGAAATTCCCGAAACACCCCACCAAACATGCATTCCTTTTTCTATTGCAGCCAATCCGCCCCATCCGTAAAACATTAAAAAAGCTAAGATACTTTTTACTGAGAAAATATGCATCCCGTCTCCGTGATCTCCGGAAAAATCTCCGTCGTGATCTCCTGCACCGTCCATATCGGTATCACCACCGGCTGTTAAGGTAATAATTAATTGAATAACAAAAATAATTGTTGCGGGAAGCGCAATTCCCCAGTGTATTTTTTCAAGAGGTGATAATAAATTCCACCATGAAGCTATATCCATATTCCCGGTTTTTAATTTTGTATCAAATATATAACAATTAATTCTTAAATCCTAAAAAAAAGACCCGCAAAATGCGAGT
>JAOZQB010000100.1 GCA_029932445.1 Bacteroidales bacterium
ATTTTCTTAAAAAAGGATTACTTGCCGGTGCCGGAACCGTAATAGGCGGAAGTATTGTCGGTTCTTTTAATGCATTTGCCGAAAACGGTGACACATTAAAAGTATTAGGCCCTGACGGAAAAATAATGGCTGTTGATAAATCACATTTAAAAGAAATCGGTGCACGCACCGAAGAACAAATGCAGCAAGCCGGCAGAGAAGGTATTCCGGGCAGAAAATGGGTAAAAGTAATTGATCTGAGTAAATGCCAAAATGCCCGATTATGTATGGCGGCTTGCCAAAATTCGCATCAACTAAAGCCTGAACAACATCATGTAAATGTCCTGAGAATGGACAGAACCGGTGATACAGCACCTTTTTTTATGCCGAAACCTTGTCAGCATTGTGATGATCCGCCTTGTACAAAAGTTTGTCCGGTTGATGCAACATTTAAACGGCAGGACGGTTTAGTATTAATTGATAATGAACGTTGTATCGGTTGTCGTTTTTGTATTGCAGCTTGTCCGTATTCAGCAAGAATATTTAACTGGACAGAACCGAAAGATGCAGAAAAATACAAAGATGTTGAATATAATATTGAATTAAATGTTCCTCAAAAAAAGGGTACTGTCTCAAAATGTTTATTCAGTGCTGATCTTTTAAGAGAAGAAAAAATGCCATATTGTGTAACAGCCTGTCCTAACGGAGTATATTGGTTCGGAGATGAAAATGAAAATGCTGTTACGAACGGTACAACAAAAGAAACCGTCAATTTTAAGAATTTATTAAAAGATAATGCAGCTTATGTTTTAATGCCTGAATTAGGCGTAAAACCAAGGGTGTATTATCTCCCTGAAAAAGATCGCATTTTTCCGTTTGTATATAATGGAAGTACCGAAATAAAAAAAGAACAACATTAAATCAGTATAAAAAATTCTAAATTTAACACCATGTCTAAAGTAAAAAATAAAGAACCGGGAAAATCGTTAAATACGATTGTTTCAGACCTTACCAAACCATTAAAAACCCATTATGGTTTTACCCCTTGGATTCTTTTTCTTACAGCAATTATGCTTCTCGGAATCGGAGCATACATTATTCAGCTGAGAGACGGTTTAGGCGTTACCGCAATGCGAGATTATATTTCGTGGGGTTTGTATATTTCTTCTTTTATCTTTTTTATTGCAACAGCTTTAATCGGGATGTTAATAAGTGCGGTGTTAGGGTTGATAGGGATTAAGTGGATTACGCCAATTGCCAGAATAGCTGAAATGATTGCAGTCGGCTTTGCATTATGGGCCGGATTGGTCATCATCTTTGACATGGGGCGTCCCGACAGATTTTGGCATCTTTTTGTATACGGAAGAGTGCAATCGCCTATTGTTTGGGATGTTACTGTCGTAATAACTTATGTAGCTATCAGTATTTTACTTTATTTATTGCCGTTAATCCCCGATATGCCTTTCTTGAAAAAAGCAATGACAGACCAAGCCAAATGGAAACAAAAAATGTATCATATTTTATCATTCGGATGGGTTGGTTCCGAGGGGCAATATAAACTAATCAAAAGATTAATCAGAGTTTTAGCTGTTTTAATTATTCCTGTTGCTCTTGCCATTCATACCGTAACATCTTGGTTGTTTGCCATGACACTGCGTGTGGGATGGGATTCAACAATTTTCGGACCGTATTATGTTACCGGAGCATTTGTAACCGGCGGAGCAGCAGTTGTGATAGCCATGTTTATTTTCAGCACCGATTTTCGATTGAAGAATTACATCACACATTTTCATTTTGATAAAATGGGACGGCTTATGGTTTTATTAATGTTAGTTTATTTTTATTTTAACATTAATGAATTTTTAGTACCCGGTTATAAAATGAAACTTCTTGAAAAACCGCATCTTTACGGCTTATTTCAAGGTGATTTTGCACTCATGTTTTGGTTAGTACAAATCGGAGGAATGATTATTCCGATTATTTTGCTCTTATTTAAGAAAATGAGAAAACCTTTACCGTCATTAATTATTGCAATAGCAGTTTTAATCGGTGCATTTTTTAAACGTTATATTATAACTATTCCGACATTAATGCACCCGCATTTACCGATACAAAATGTTCCTGCCGAATTTCATACATATTGGCCTACAACTTTTGAATGGTCGATTACGATGATGGCAATTGCAGGTGCCGTATTGGTTGTTACGATATTAGCAAAACTGTTTCCGATTATGCCTATTTGGGAAATCGCTCATGAAGAGGGTATAACAAATGAAGAAATGAACGAATTTACGGGAAATAATTAATTATAAACCTTAAAAATTAATACAATGAACTCAAAAAAAATAACATATAAAGGTTTAGGTATTGTCACCATTTTATTTTTTATATTTTCAATTTCCGCAAGCGCACAATGGAATATTCCTGACAATGTAAAGAATAAAAAAGCACCTCAAGATGCCACTTATGAACTAATAAAAACCGGAAAATCCGTTTACAACAATAAATGTTCTTCATGCCACGGGCATCCCGGCAAAGGTGATTTTTTAAAATTAAACCCGGTTCCGGGAGATTTAGGAACTTCTGATTTTCAAAATAATAACACAGAAGGTTCAGTATTTTTTAAATTGGATGAAGGAATGGGCAGTATGCCTTCGTTTAAAAATCAACTTTCGGAAACGGACAAATGGTGCGTAACATTTTACATTAAAAGTTTTGACGATAATTTTGTTGTTAAAGGGAAAAAATCAACTTCTATAAAAACAAATTTAACAGTTTCTTCGGATAATAAAGCAAAAAAATTAAAGGCAAAAGCCGAATTTGAAGATAAAGACGGAAATATGAAGGTGTTAAAAGGAGCAGATGTGGCATTTTTCGTTAAACGTTATTTCGGAAATCTATCGATAGGAAATGTAAAAACCGATGAAAACGGCTATGCCGAAATTGTTTTTCCGGATGATATTGCCGGAGACAGTACAGGAAATGCCGAAGTTATAATTAAATTCAAAGATACGGATGCATACGGAAATACGGCTGTAACAAAAACAGTTTCTTGGGCAAATCCCGTTCATTACGAAAACCCTTTAAACGAAAGACACATGTGGGGAAATCGCTCAAGTGCTCCTATTTGGCTTCTTATAACTTATTTTTCTGTAGTTATCGGAGTTTGGGCTGTTATTCTGTGGGTCGTTTTTCAAATAACAAGAATTAAAAAATTGGCAAAAGAATAACAGAAAAAATTATTAATAACCAAAATTCGATTTTTAATAAAATCGGATTTTTAATTTTATTTTAAATATCTGTTTTTTATTTTAAAAAAAAGTGTAATTTTGCATGCTCGTTTTATCAAGATTATGAGTAAGTATAAGATAAAATTCAGAGGATTAAAGGAAGGACGGTACAATTACAAGTTTGAAATCGGAGATATGTTTTTTGAAAACTATCCGGAATCCGAAATAAAAAAAGCTGAAATTTCTGCAAGTGTTGAAATGATAATCAATAAAGATTTGTTAACATTTCAAATATCCTTAAAGGGAACTGCAGAATTGCAATGTGACAGATGTTTGGATTTTTTTGATTATCCGATTGATTATCAAGCTGTATTATATGCCGATTTCGGAGATGAAAATTCCGATTTGTCGGATGCTGATAATAAAATTACGATAAGTAATAAAGCGAGTGATATTATTCTTGATAAACATTTTTATGATTATTTGCATTTAAGTTTGCCCTATCAAAAAATTCATCCGGATGATGAAAACGGCGAAACAACTTGTAATACAAAAATGATTGAAAAAATTGAAGAATATTCATCATTTGAAGAACTAAAAAATACGGATCCCAGATGGGATAAATTAAAAAGTTTATATAATTAGATTTACAACATAAAAAAAGGGAACAATGGCACATCCTAAAAGAAAAATATCCAAACAAAGAAGAGATAAAAGAAGAACGCACATTAAAGCTGCAACCCAACAATTAGCAAAATGTTCTAATTGCGGTGCAACCGTAAGATATCATACGGTTTGTCCGGAATGCGGTCATTATCGCGGAAAATTAGCTATCGAAACAGGAGATGCTTTATAAAAAGCACTTTTTAATCTGAAAACGTTTAAATGTAAAACATCAAAACCGGTATTTATTATCAATACCGGTTTTTGTGTATGAAGTCAATTATAATCATTTTATCACTTCTTTTTAAACGTATTTATTTTAATTTTATTTTGCAAACTATAAAAGTAACTTTATTTTCGCAGTTTATTTGTATTTAATAAATCAAAATGGGAAAAATTAATGCAGCAATAACCGGTATTGCAGGATATGTTCCGGATTATATTCTGACAAACGATGAACTTTCACGAATGGTTGATACTTCCGATGAATGGATAATGTCCAGAATCGGAATTAAAGAAAGACATCTGTTGAAAGGAGAAGGTAAAGGAACTTCGGATATGGGTGCCGAAGCTGTTAAAAGTTTATTAGAAAAAACCGGAACATCTCCGGATGAAATTGACTTATTAATATGTACAACCGTTACGCCCGATATGCAATTTCCGGCAACGGCAAATATTATAAGCGATAAAGTAGGTATTAAAAATGCTTTCAGCTTTGATATAAATGCAGGATGTTCCGGCTTTTTGTTCGGAATGTCAACCGCATCTAAATTTATTCTTTCGGGGAAATATAAAAAAGTAGTATTAGTCGGTGCAGATAAAATGTCTTCAATTGTCGATTATGAAGATCGTTCAATAAGCCCAATTTTCGGAGACGGTGCCGGTGCCGTTTTATTTGAACCCACAACAGAAGATGTGGGAATAATTGATGAAATTCTGCACGTTGACGGAGCCGGAAGAAAACATCTGCATCAAAAAGCAGGCGGTTCTTTAAAGCCGCCGACACATGAAACCATTGATGCACGTGAACATTATATTTACCAAGAAGGACAACCGGTTTTTAAAGCTGCCGTAAAAGGAATGGCAGATGTTTCCGTTGAAATGATGGAAAAACATAATTTAACTTCCGATACCTTAACTTGGCTGGTTCCGCATCAGGCAAATTTACGTATAATCACGGCCACGGCACATCGTATGAATTTACCGCCCGAAAAAGTAATGATTAATATTGAAAAATACGGAAATACGACTGACGGAACACTCCCTTTGTTACTTTGGGAATGGGAAAAGAAACTTAAAAAAGGCGACCACTTAATTTTTTCAACTTTCGGTGCAGGATTTACTTGGGGAGCTATTTATTTAAAGTGGGCATATAATTCATAAATTTCATTACTTAAATTATTTAATCATAACAGATTAGCAGATATAAACAAAAGTTTTTTTAACATTTTTTAACCTTAAAATATATTTATAAAAGAGATATTTAAATATATTTACAAAAATTTAACTAAAATATATTCTCATGGATTATAAAGAATTAAAAGATTTTATCAAATCAGTTGCCAAATCAGGTGTTAGTGAAGTAGAGATTAAAACCGATGAAATGAAATTATCCGTAAGAGTTTCACCAAGAGGCAACTCCGGTACTCATACCGAAACAATTATACAACAAGTTCCGGTTCAATCACCTTTCGCAACAGGTGCCATGATGCAGCAACCCATACAAAATTTACAAACTCAAGTTCAAACTCCGATTGAGAAATCAGAAGATACACAATCTGAAGATGACAAATATATAACCGTTAAATCACCGATGGTCGGAACTTTTTACAGAAAACCGGCTCCCGACAAAGCCCCTTTTGTAAATGTAGGTGATAATATCAATGAAAATTCTGTTGTTTGTATTATTGAAGCAATGAAATTATTTAATGAAATTGAAGCCGAAGTTTCCGGAAAAATTGTTAAAATTTTAGTTGATGATGCCAGTCCGGTTGAATTTGAACAAGCTTTGTTTTTGGTTGACCCCAGCTAAATTTCGCTTCATTAAATCAATTTTTATTAAATTTAATACGCATTTATGTTTAAAAAGATACTTATTGCAAACAGAGGAGAAATTGCATTACGCATCATTCGTACATGTAAAGAAATGGGAATTAAAACAGTTGCCGTATATTCAACGGCAGATAAAGACAGTTTACATGTTCGTTTTGCCGATGAAGCTGTTTGTATAGGCCCGCCTCCGAGTAATGAATCTTACCTGGAAATTCCCAAAATTATTGCAGCTGCTCAAATAACAAATGCAGATGCCATTCATCCCGGTTACGGATTTCTTGCTGAAAATGCAAAATTCTCGGAAATTTGTAAAAAGCATGATATTAAATTTATCGGGCCTTCTGCTGAAATGATAAATATGATGGGTGATAAAGCGACCGCAAAAAAAACAATGCGTGAAGCCGGTGTTCCTGTTGTTCCCGGTTCCAAAGAATTGGTTGCCACCGTAAAAGAAGGGAAAAAACTTGCAAAAGAAATGAGTTATCCTGTTATGTTAAAAGCAACGGCAGGCGGCGGAGGTAAAGGCATAAGAATTGTTCGGAATGAAGAAGAATTTCAGGAAAAATGGGATTCTGCCAAACAAGAATCTGCTGCTGCTTTCGGTAATGACGGATTATATATGGAAAAATTCATTGAAAATCCGAGACATATTGAAATTCAAATTGTGGGGGATCAAACCGGAAATGCTGCACATTTATCCGAACGCGATTGTTCAATTCAACGACGCCATCAAAAATTAGCCGAAGAAACACCGTCTCCCTTTATGACTGACAAACTTCGTGAAAAAATGGGAGAAGCTGCCGTTCTTGCTGCAAAATCTATTAAATATGAAGGCGTAGGAACCGTTGAGTTTTTAGTTGATGATAAGCGCAACTTCTATTTCATGGAAATGAACACCAGGATACAAGTTGAACATCCGATAACTGAAGAGGTTATTAATTTCGATCTTATTAAAGAACAAATAAAAGTTGCATCAGGTATAAAAATCAGCGGTGATAATTATTATCCTAAATTACATTCAATTGAATGTCGTATCAATGCTGAAGATCCTTATAATGATTTTCGCCCCTCACCCGGGAAAATTACCGAACTTCACACACCGGGCGGTCACGGAGTAAGAGTTGATACACATGTGTATGCCGGATATACCATTCCTCCGAATTACGATTCGATGATTGCAAAATTAATTATAACGGCCAGAACCAGAGACGAAGCTTTGAAAAAAATGAAAAGAGCTTTAGATGAGTTTGTTATAGAAGGTATTAAAACAACCATCCCTTTTCATGTTCAATTAGTTTCCGATGAAAAATTTATAAAAGGTGATTATACTACAAAATTTATGGAAACTTTTGAAATGAAATAAACCGGCCTGATATTCGTTATTATTTATGAAAAAACATAATATGAGTTGAAAACCATTTTTTTAACAGTTTTAAAATTATTAATCCATGAAGAAAACTAATAATAATACAATTATGGCAGATCCCGGAGCAACAAATCAACTCAGAAACGGTACCGTCATCGAAGGAAACATAAACTCTGAAGGTGATGTAAGAATTGAAGGTACTGTAAACGGAAACATTAAAGTAAAAGGAAAAGTAATTATCGGGAATACCGGAAAAGTAACCGGAGATATCAGCTGTTCATTTCTGGACATTTCAGGAACCGTAACAGGGAAATTAATTATTACAAACAGCCTTACATTAAAATCTTCGGCAAATTATACCGGTGAAATTTCTGCAAAAAAATTAATTATTGAACCCGGAGCTATTTTTAACGGTTCGTGTAAAATGAGTGAAGTGAAAAATGCAGAAACCTTTAAAATCGAAAAAAAGTAAAGACGATTTAAAAAACTCACTGAAAAATTATGCCAAATATTCCGGCATTGCTTTTCAAATGGCAGCCGTCATATTTCTCGGAACATGGGGAGGGTATAAACTTGATGCATTTTTTAAGTTTGAAAATCATATTCTTACTCTTATTCTGTCTTTGCTGTCAGTTATATTGGCAATTTATGTTGCCGTAAAAGATTTTATTAAAAAATAAATATCTGCAAATGAGCAAATTAACAAGAATTTTTATCATTAAAATTATCATATTATCTGTTATTATTGCTTTTATCGGCGGATTAATTTTCAGTTTCTTATTAAAATCCCGGTATTTTGATACATTTCCGTTTTTATTAATTCTGTTTCCGCTGGTATCAAGCCTTGTACACATTCAATTGTTAAAAGCTTCAAAAAAATCTTTGGCGAAATTTAATGTTGTATTTATGCTCAGTTTTATGTTTAAAATTATTATATATGCTGCATTTACCGGTATAATAATTTCTGCCGATGCAGTAAATAAAAACAGCTTTGTGATTACAATACTCCTGATGTATTTAATTTATACGGTTTTTGACACAAAAGTAATTCTTGAAGATATTAAAAAATTGAATCCCGATTCATAATTCTTTCCGAAGCTTATTATTTTTGTCACACTGTTTTCCTTCATAAATAAATGATATTCGATTATATTTTTGTAAAAAAGTATAATAACTGCTTAAAAAATAATTCTGCTCTCAATCTCTTTCTTTTAAATTTTGAATTCGATAAATAAAATAATTTATCGATATAAAAAAGACTCTCAAATTGAGAGTCTTTTTTATATCGAACTCAAGTTAATATTTACATCTCAGTAGTAATATCTTCCGCATCCGTTACTAATTCGAATGTCGGAGGTGTTCCGGCAGATGCACATTTATATTCAATTTTATACCAATGATTGGTTCCGTCATAAACCTTAAAAGTTATAACATAATGAACTTCAAGTCCTTCAATTGAAGGCACTGCATTAGGATACTTTTGTTGCAACATAACAACAATGCCGTCTTTTATTCTTCCCCAGATATTAACAAGAGCATCCTCATCAGATAAATCAGTTAATAATTCGAGCGGGTCATATAATCTGCGTTTATATAAACTTACGTAAAAATTTGCATAATATGAATTTGCACCGTAATAATATTCAGTTGATTCCGGATGATAATCATCAAGATATCCGTTCGGAATATCGGGATTCCCTGTTACATAATCAACAATTAATTGATAATCAGATGAAGACAGTGTAAAAATTACGGTAGGATCAAAATACCATTTTTCCCCGTCATGTTTAAATTGAGAATTCATTTTTTCTCCGGGAAAATTTACTGACCAAACGGATCCGTCATAGTCACATGAAATAGCATAAACACTACTTTCATATTGATATAAGTGACAAAGAATAAGCATTTCATCACCTGCTTGAGCATACGGATATTCTATATTTAAAAACTGAGGCAAATAATTACCGGGCATAGCATCATCCGAAAAATTATCATGCGAGCCGGGGGCACCCATAGCATCGTAATCATCAGAAACCAACACTCTTGAATTTTCAACTAATGTCCATAAATAACCGTTAAATTTATAAAATCTTCCGGCAGTAACTGATACGTCAGGATATCTGAAAAATACTTCTGCATAATTATTTGTTTCTGCATCAGGAAATTTAGTTAATAAATATCCCGGCAAACTGTCTAATTCTGCTATATCAGTAAAACATAATGTGTCTGCAATTGTTCCTCCGAAATTAATATAATCATCATCAACCAATTCTGCAGATTTAATTTCTCCGTACATTTCACCGATGTATTGGTTAAAGTTAACAACAATGTTTGAACCTTCATTCAAAGCAGGAAATTGTTTTGTTAAAATTCCCGGAATGTATTTATATGCAGAAAATGTTTCGTTAAAACTGCTGTATTGTTCGATATAAGATGCCCATGAAGAATCTGTTTCATTTAAAGCATCAGCTTCGGCAAATGATTTTGCATCAGCATAATCACTTGATTTTAATGTATATTCCAATCCGGTTTCCGAATAGGGCTCTTCATTGTTTTTTATATCGTCATAAATGTCTTTATTCGGATTACATGCCGTAAACAGCAACCCGAGAATAAATGTGAATATTATATATTTTTTCATTGTTCTTTAGTTTAAAGTTTAAAATCTTATTTTTAATCCGATTGTCCAAGTTCTTCCGAATCCGTAAAATACCGGAGACGTAGCATAATCATGATTAACACCGTCGGTTGCATCTGCAATATATTCCGTATCAAGTATATTATTTATTTTTCCGTACAAAGTCGTATTTAAGTTTCCGATTTTAAATTTATATTTTGCGCTCATATCAGCCAATGTATAAGTCGGCATTTTCCATGCATCTACACCCTTATCATAGTCATTAACTCGAGTAGTAATATCAAAATATGAATATAAATTATCATAGTAATTAACATCTAAACCTAAAGTTAATTTAGGTAAAACTTCTGCATCAATACTCAAAGCTGCAGTTGTTTGGGCAGCATCGCCTACATGAATTCCGCCGGAATAAATAAAAACAGAATCAACAAAAACTTGATTT
>JAOZQB010000320.1 GCA_029932445.1 Bacteroidales bacterium
TTATCCTGTTTATTAAGCCTCATATTAAGTTCATGTTCTTCAGTACCGACTTTTGTGTATATATTAATCGAAAAGTTACCGGTTGTATTAATTGAAAAGTATCCGGTTTAGAGTAACAAAAATACAATTAATATTTGAAAACTAATTGTAATTTTATTTAAGTTTTTTGCCTTTTTCTCTCATTTTTTAAAAAATGAGAGAAAAAGGCAAAAAAACTTGGGTCTCTAATCTTTGCTCTTTCCCTATTTTTTATTTTCCTGTTCATATTTGTCGAACTTGTCGAAGTGCTATTGTTTCTTTTGTTCTGTATGATTTTCCGTTCATATTTACAATATGTGCTTTATGTGTTAATCTGTCAACCATGGCTGCCGTTAATATCGTGTCGCCGAAAATCTCATTCCATCTGTCAAATGAAAGGTTTGTAGTTATAATTGTTGATTTTATTCCGGCTCTCAAAGACAGATGCGAGAACAACAGTTCTGCTCCGGCTTTATCAAATGAGATATAACCGAACTCATCACATATTACTAAATCATATTTCTCAAAACGGTTCTCTAATTGCCTTAATGTTTTTTCTGAACGACTTTCTTTTATTTTTGTTATAAGTCTGGGAACAGTTGTAAAAAGCACCTTATAATTCTCTGTGCATGCTTTTATGCCCAAAGCTATGGAGACATGTGTTTTGCCTGTACCGGGATTGCCTGCAAAAATGATATTCCTTCCTTGTTTTATAAATTCAAGTTGTTCTAATTCTGATAGTTTTATTTGTGCTTCCGACGGCAATTCTTCTTGCTTTAATTCTTCGAGATATTTCTTATACGGAAAACCGGCTTGACGTATTCGTGAGGCTTTCCGGCTCTTTAATCTTGACGCAAATTCAAGCTCTAAAAGATTGAGTAAAAATTGATTGTATTCATTTTCCTTTCCGGTAAATTCTTCTGTAAGTATCTTAAAATTTTGACGTATTCCGGGCAGTCCGATTTCTTTTGTTAAGGATATTATTTTTTCGTTTATATCTTTCATTATTTTTTTCTTTTAATTAAAAATTGTTGCTAATTCTTTTAATACTGCTTGAGATGACAGGTAAATTTCATCTTCGGTATTTTTGTTTATTTCAGGATCTTTTTCTTTACTCATAACAGCAAGTATTTTGTCTTTGTTAATATCTGTCCGGCTGATTTGTTTCAGCCGATTTACGGCTTTTTCAACCGTTTCCCAAGCCAAAGATTTATTTTTGCAATATTGTAACAGCTCAATAAAATCTTTGCTGTTATCCGAAAAATATTCTTTATAAAGTTTTTTTACTTTCTCATCGGTTTGGCTTAATGCCGATGAACCTCTTAAAGCTCCGGGTTTTTGAAAAAGTGTTGTCAGATAATGATTGATATTCATTGTCCATGTGTGTGCTCCGTAATTTCGTATATGGCTGCACAGAAATTCATTGTTATAATAAAGATCAATTTTCTCTGCAAAAACTTTAATATTGATTAATTTTCCCACAAGAAAATCCGGAACGGAATAACGGTTTCCGTAAAGGATTACCGTTGAATATTTATCTGCTTTCGCAAACTCTTCTTTAAAGCATTTATAGGGTATTTCTGTTTTATACAAGTGCGGTTTTTCAGCTTCAAAAAGTTCACTTGCTGTTTTATTTCCGGATAATTGTTGTCCTTTATTATTGAGTTTTTTTAAAACTTGAAAAAGATGATTATTTGCATCATAAAGAGTTGAAAAATGAACTTCTCCGGAAAAACTTTTTCTGCGAACATATTCCACACTTCTTTCAACATGCCCTTTTTCATTGCCCCTGCGGACATTGCAAAACCGAAAATCAAATTTATAATAGTTCGAGAGTTCAAGCAAAGCTTCGCTTGGTTCTTTTTCATTATATCCTGTAAATTTTCGCACGGCAACACGCATATTATCATAAACTAATTCTTTATGAACACCTTGCAACCGGCTGAAATAATCTATATGACTTTGACCGAATGCTAATGTATCTTGCCTGTAAAACAATTTTGCCCAACGATGATTGCTGTATGCACTTGTGAAAACAGCAAGGTTTAATGTCTGTAATTTTCCGCCTATATATAATTTTACATCTCCCCAATCAAATTCAGTTGTAATCCCGGGAGAATAAACTTGTTTTATAAAACTCTCTTTACCTTTTTTCTCTTTTTCTCTTATGTAATTACATACTGTTGTATAGCCTATTTCAAATCCTTTCTCTGATAAATATTCATAAATATCTATCTTTTTCATCTGTTGTTTATGAAGTCCGCTATTGCGTTTTTTTAAATTTTCTTCTAAACAAAATTTAATTTTTTCTTTAATTTCTGCTGTTAATTTTTGCCTGGTTCGAGTTGAACTATTATATTGAGGTTTGCTTGATAATCCTTTCTCAATAAAGATTTTAGCATGTTCCTTGCCGTATAATTGTTCATGCTCTTCAATATATTTACGAACTGTCTTTCGACTTATTTTTAAGCATCGAGCTATACTGCTTATACTTTCGCCTTCACGATATCGGCTTATTAAAATCCTGTTTTTATCAACCATATTAATCATTTTTTCCCTTTTGTTAAATCTATAACAAAAGATGTTCAATTTATTTTTAGGTGGGTACTTTTCGATTAATAGGGTGGGTACTTTTCAGTTAATATATACA
>JAOZQB010000101.1 GCA_029932445.1 Bacteroidales bacterium
CTGCTTTGCAGTAATAATAAATATTATAATATTTATTTTACAGATAATTTTTACCCACCTAATTTAACATAGACCCAATATAATTAATCTTTTGTATTCATTAAATCATCATATAAATCGGGACGTAATTTTTTTGTACGTTCCAGCGATTGGTTCATTTTCCATTTTTCAATTTCTTTAAAATTTCCGGAAAGCAAAACGTCCGGAACTTTCATGCCTTTATATTCAGAAGGGCGTGTATAAACGGGAGGAGCCAATAGCTTATCTTGAAATGAATCCGTAAGTGCCGATGTTTCGTCAGAAATAGCTCCGGGTAACAGTCGGATAATACTGTCCGTAATAATTGCAGCGGCTAATTCACCGCCGGTTAATACATAATCTCCTATCGAGATTTCTTTTGTTATCAGAGTATCTCGAATCCTTTGGTCAATTCCTTTATAATGTCCGCAAAGAATAATAATATTTTTTTTACAAGACAAGGTATTTGCTTCTTTTTGAGAATAGGGAACACCGTCGGGTGATGTATAAATTATTTCGTCGTAATTACGTTGTGATTTAAGAAAATTAATTGCCTTATCAACCGGTTTTATTTTTATAACCATTCCGGCATCACCGCCGAAAGAATAATCATCAATTCTTCGATGTTTATCGTCACTAAAATCGCGTAAATTATGAACATAAACTTCGGCAATTTCCTTGTCTTGAGCTCTTTTAATTATTGAGTGATTAAAAGGACTTTCTAAAAGTTCGGGTAAAACGGTGATAATATCAATTCGCATTTTAAAAAATTTAATGTCCGTAAAAATGTTGCAAGATAGCAGCAATTTCCATGAAATAGGCAATTCCGACATGAATAATGATACCGCCGAAAATATTTTTTTTAGCCAAAGCATGAATTCCCAATATCATACCTCCGAAAAATGAACTTACAGCTTCTCCGAGCGGTTTCCCGAAATGCAAAATAACATAAGCCCCGGCCATAGGTACAACAGCTTCTCTCCCGAGAATTCTTGCCATTCCCACAATCAATGCTCCCCGGTACATTAATTCAATACTTACAAAATCTAAACCGTAAGCAAGTTCAAAAATACCCTCACTTTGACCGGGCGACATTCCGAAAACACCTTTGTAATTATAAAATCGATATTGAGGATAGGTATGTTGAAAATCCGGCTGAAAGGATGCGATGATGATTAAAGGAATCATTAATAATAACATCAAAAAAAAAGGACGATAATTCATGCCTTTATACCTTAAACCGTATAAATGATTCAAATCTTTGTCATAAAATTTTTTAACTGCATAAAAAATAATTATAAAAGGAATGATACGTTTCAGATTAAATATAAGATTGTGAACAAAATTATTTTCCGAATAATTAAATTTTGAAAAATTAATAAGATATCTGAATTGCCAAAATGCAACCATGATTCCGAAAATTCCGAAAAAAACAATGCTTTTTATCCAAAATTCAGATTGTTTCAATAAATTTTGTTTCTTTTTTATGAAAAGAACCGGAATAATTATTAACAAATAAGGAGTCAAATAATATAAAAAGTAAGTCAAAAAACTGATAGGTTTTCCGTAAAAACGGTCAACAATACTATTTTCAAAATTGTATTTGTAATTAAAGTATATAGCTGATGTTAAAAAGACAATTGTGTAGGTATAAGCCAAAAGGTTAAAATCCTTCTTAAAAAAGTCTCTTATTTCAATGACTATTTCCCTCATTTGTATGTTTTGTCTCAAAAAATGCCAAAATTACATATTATTATATGAATTTTAAATTTTAATTTGATAATATATAAATACCTCATAATTAGTATTATACATTATATATGAATAGTTTCGATTAAATGAATGTTAAAAAAAAGCATTTTTGTTTTTTTCGTTTAAAACTTTATACTTATACTTGCATTATCAAATTATATTGATTATTTACCATCGTTTCTATATTATCAATCTCTATATAATCTTACTTCGATAACTATCTTTTTATGATATAATAAAAACAGTGCTCAACTGTAGATAATATTTTTAAAAACTTCAAATTATATAACTAAATTAAAAAATACATGTACGACATTCTGGAACTTCAGAAGATGAAGGTATTAGATTTGCGAAATATTGCAAAAGAACTTGACATTAAGCGAATTGAAAAATACAAAAAGCAAGATTTAATTTATGAAATATTAGATCAAGCTGCTATTAAAGGCGCAAAATCAAGTTCAGTAAGTAAAAATATTGAATCTGAAACCAATATTAAACATCCTGATAAGCAAGTAAAAAGCAGACCAAAAAGTTTAAATTCTGTTTCCGAAAAAAAACCTAAAATTGAAAGAAAACAGTCTGACAATAAAAATGTTCCCGGACAAACAAAAATTAATAAGCCAAAACAAAAGCAAGAACCCGTGAGTTCTGAAAAGAAGCTTCCTTCAGAAACTGTTAAAATTGAAAAAAGAACTGAGAATTCACCGAAACCTATCCGACAAAACAGGGAAAAGAAACCCTTCGATAAAAATAGACCGAAAACAACCGTAACAAGTGAACATAAAGAAAGACCTTTCGATAAACGTTCTAACGGAGGAAATGCAAATACTTCTTCAAATTCCGGTCATTATAATAAGAATAAAAAAACTGAAGATATACATACTAAGAATAAAGGTTTTAATTCAAAATTTGAATTTAATGCAATTATTCAAAGTACGGGTGTCTTGGAAATAATGCCTGACGGATACGGATTTCTGCGTTCTTCGGATTATAATTATTTTAATTCACCGGATGATATATACGTATCACAATCTCAAATTAAACTTTTCGGTTTAAAAACAGGAGATACGATTAAAGGGCAAATAAGACCGCCGAAAGACAGTGAAAAATATTTTCCTTTAATAAAAATTGACGGAATTAACGGTCATAAACCCGAAGAAATAAGAGATCGAATACATTTTGAACATTTAACGCCTTTATTTCCTGACGAAAAATTTAATATAACCGAAAAATCTTCTTCAACTTCAACACGAATTATTGATTTGTTTTCGCCTTTAGGAAAAGGTCAAAGAGGTTTGATTGTTGCACAACCGAAAACAGGAAAAACGGTTTTACTTAAAGAAATTGCAAATGCGATTGCTGCCAATCATCCGGAAGTTTATATGATTATCCTTTTAATTGATGAGCGACCCGAAGAAGTGACGGATATGGAACGAAGCGTTAATGCAGAGGTTGTGGCTTCAACATTTGACGAACCTGCCGACAGACACGTGAAAGTATCTGAAATGGTAATTCAAAAAGCAAAACGTTTGGTTGAATCAGGACATGATGTGGTTATTTTGTTAGATTCTCTTACTCGATTAGCAAGAGCTTACAATACAGTTTCTCCGTCTTCAGGAAAAGTCCTTTCCGGTGGTGTGGAAGCCAGTGCATTGCATAAACCTAAACGTTTCTTCGGTGCAGCCAGAAACATTGAAAACGGCGGTTCTTTATCCATTATTGCAACGGCATTGATTGATACCGGTTCTAAAATGGATGAAGTTATTTTCGAAGAATTTAAAGGTACCGGTAATATGGAACTTCAATTAGACAGAAACCTTTCCAATAAACGAATTTATCCTGCCGTAAATATTAATGCTTCCGGAACACGAAGAGAAGATCTTCTTTTATCCGGTAATATGCTTAATAAATTATGGATTTTAAGACGCTATCTTTCGGATATGAATCCGGTTGAAGCAATGGAGTTTATGAAACAAAGAATTGAATCAACAAAAAGTAACGAAGAATTTATTATTTCCATGAATTCTGAAATTTAATACCTTTTATGTATCTTAAAAAGTCCCGATTTATAATTTTAAAGAATCGGGACTTTTTATTTTCGTTTTGATGAACTTTAACTTGACAGAAAATATTTCTTTTAATAAATTTCTGCATCATTTTTGTATCCTTTTTTTTGCTTTAAAAATAATAAAATGATAAAAAATATATTCCTTTTAATCCCGATTTTTATTTCATTAGTTTCATTTTCTCAAGAAATTACCGTTATTGATGAAACAAATCTGGAACCTGTTGAAAATGTGATTATTTACGGGAAATCAAAATTTGTGATGACAGATAAAAACGGACAGGCAAATCTTAACGATTTTGATAAACAAGAAACCTTTGTTTTTAAACACACGTCTTATGCTGATTTATATTTGACATTTTCTGAAATTGAAAAGATGAATTTTCAAATAAGTCTGATTGAGAGTGCTTTAGATATAAACGAAGTTGTGATATCTGCAAGCAGTTGGGAACAAAATAAAAATGAAGTTTCTAACAGAATTAAGATAATTTCAAAAAAAACAATTGCAAATTCAAATTTTCAAACATCGGCAGATATGCTGAAAGCTTCCGGAGAAGTATTTATTCAGAAAAGTCAATTGGGAGGCGGAAGTCCAATGATCAGAGGTTATTCTGCAAATCGTATTTTGTTGGTTGTTGACGGTGTTCGGATGAATAATGCCATATTCAGAAGCGGAAATTTGCAAAATGTTATCTCTTTGGATGCAAACAGCATTGAAAATTCGGAAATTATTCTCGGATCCGGTTCTGTCATTTACGGAAGTGATGCAATAGGCGGAGTAATCGATTTTCATTCTTTAAAACCAAAATTCTCCAACAACGATAAAATGTTTTTTAAGGGAAATTTGATGAGCAAATTTTCTTCGGCTGATTTTGAAAAAACAGGACATTTGGATTTCAATATCGGGACAAAAAAATGGGCTTCTTTAACAAGCTTTTCGTACAGTGATTATGATGATCTAAAAATGGGTAATAGAGGCGGATTTGATGAGTATCTGCGCAATGAATACATAGTTAACATAAACGGAATTGATATAATAACGAAAAATGAGAATCCTTTAGTTCAAAAATATTCAGGATTTTCACAAATGAATTTACTTCAACGTTTTTCTTGGAAAGCAACAAAGAACATTATGATTAATTACGGTTTTTATTATTCAAAATCTTCCGATGTTCCGAGATATGACAGATTGTTGCAATATAAAAACGGAGATTTAAAATATGCAGATTGGTATTACGGGCCTCAAAAATGGTTGATGCATAATCTTAAGTTGATTTATACTCAAAAAACGAAGTTGTTTGATAATATGAAATTTATAACGGCTTTTCAAGATTATTCAGAAAGTCGTCATGATCGAAAATTCAGAAATGATGAAATCAGAGAACGTTATGAAAACGTAAAAGCATTATCATTTAACCTTGATTTTGAGAAATCCCTTTCTGATAATTTCTCTTTGTATTACGGAAGTGAAGCTGTATTAAATAAAATTTTCTCTACGGGTGAAAAAAGAAATATTTTTACAAATGAAACAGAATTAACACCAAGCAGATATCCTGATAATTCGTCTTGGTCTGCCTACGCTGTTTATTTTTCTTCTAAAAATAATTTGACCGAAAAATTAACTCTTAATTCAGGAATTCGTTATAACAGAGTTTTTGCAAAAGCTGATTTAGATACCCTGTTTTATTCTTTCCCGTTTAAGGAAATTAACCTGAATACCGGAGCATTAAACGGAAGTATCGGTTTAACATACAGACCTGAAACATGGTTGTTTAAGTTAAATATAGGAACCGGATTCAGAGCACCGAATATTGATGATATGGCCAAAGTTTTTGATTCAGAGCCGGGCAATGTAATTGTCCCGAACGATAATTTAAAATCGGAATATATTTATAATGCCGATATCGGATTATCCAAAACGTTTTATAATAAATTACAATTTGAGATGTCTTTCTTTTATTCATATCTTAATAATGCATTGGTGAGAGACGACTTTACGTTTAACGGACAGGATTCTGTTATGTATGACGGTGAAATGAGTAAAGTGCAAGCCGTAGTTAACGCTGATTTTGCAAATGTATACGGATTCAATATGTCCGTAAATGCTGATATCTTAAAAATGTTCAGTTTCAAATCAACTTATAATTATTCGAAAGGGAAAGATTCTTTTAACAAACCTTTAAGACATGTTTCTCCTGCATTCGGTACAACACACTTAATTTTTAAAATTAATAAAATACGAGCTGATATTTTTGCTGAATACAATGCTGAAATATCATACAATAACTTAACTGATTCCGAAAGAGATAAAGCATATATGTATGCAATTGACATTAACGGAAATCCGTATTCACCCGCGTGGTATACATTAAATATAAGTGTGTCTTATCAATTAAATAAAACATTCAGATTAAAAGGCGGAACAGAAAATATTACGGATATTCAATACAGACCGTATTCATCAGGAATTGCGGCTCCGGGCAGAAATTTCTTTTTTAGTTTAAATGCATCAATATAACGGAAGATTATTTTTTGAAATTTTAAAACCACTATTTTGAAGTTGTAACTGTTTTTCCGAATACTATATCAATTACGTTTTTTAATTCAGATAATTCGTTACAATATCTTTATAATTATTCGATAACAGTTTAATGATATCGTTTTCAACCGAAAACGTCAGATTATCGATTTGATTTACCGGAAGTACACCGATTGAAGTTCCCGTAATAAAAACTGATTCAAAAGTGTGTAAATCAGATAGTTTTATTTCACATTCCTTTAATTCTACGGAATGGTTTTTACAAATTTTATAAATATAATCTCTCGTAATTCCGGCAAGCACATCTTTTGACATGGATGTATAAACGGTTTTATTTTTAATAAAAAAGATACTTGATTTGCTGCATTCGGTAATCATCCCGTTTTTATTAAAAAGTAAGACTTCAAAAATGTTATTTTCAGATATTAATTTATTGATATAAGTTCTTAATTCATAATTAATTATCTTAGCATTCGGATTTTTTCTTTCAGCTTGAACAGACATGATTTTAATCCCTTTATTATAATTGTCGGATGTAGGTATAATGGGATTTAAGAAAAAACAAATTAATTTATTGTCTGATTGATAAAATCTTACGGCAAATTTTAATCGACCTTCTTTAATTTTATTTACATCAATAAGATTGAAAACGTTTTTTTTAATTTCTGAATCACTAAACGGAATGTTTTTATTTTTAAGCTTTGCCGAATGATGTAATCGTCTCAAATGATCCTCGAAAAACAGGGGAACTCCTTCTCTTATTTTTACTACTTCATAGACGGAGAATCCTTTTTCAAGTTCAGATATATCAAATAATTCAGACTTAATTAATTTATTATTTTCAATAAAATATTTGGCTTTTTGATACATATTTGAATAAATTCAGATTGCAAAAATAAACTTTTAAGCGAATTATATATAAAATTTTTCCTTCATAAAATAATAATGTATAATTGCAGTTAAATAGATAGTCATTAGCGTTTAATTCTAATTTCGATGAAGTTATATACAGATTCAGTAGTAAAAAAATACGGGAAAAGAACGGTTGTAAAAGGGGTTTCGATAGAAGTTAATAAAGGGGAAGTTGTAGGATTGTTGGGTCCGAACGGAGCCGGGAAAACAACAACTTTTTATATGATTGTAGGATTCATTAAACCGTATTCAGGAAGTGTTTATTTGGATAATGCAGATATAACTAAACTGCCGATGTATAAACGTGCAAAAATGGGTATCGGTTATTTACCGCAGGAAGCATCAGTTTTTCGCCGATTAAGTATTGAAGATAATATTCTGAGTGTGTTGGAAATGACAACATTATCAAAAAAAGAGCAAAAAATTAAAACGGAAAGCCTGCTTGAAGAATTCGGTTTATCACATATTCGAAAAAGTAAAGGAATCCAATTGTCAGGCGGTGAAAGAAGACGAACGGAAATTGCTCGTGCTTTGGCAATTGACCCGGCTTTTATTTTGCTGGATGAACCTTTTGCCGGTGTTGACCCGATTGCCGTTGAAGATATTCAAGGCATTGTTTCAAAATTAAAAGATAAAAATATCGGTGTTCTTATTACCGATCATAATGTGCATGAAACACTTAATATAACGGATCGAGCATATTTACTTTATGAAGGTCGGATTTTGGAATCAGGAACTGCTGAAGATCTGGCTAATAATGAAGAAGTTCGAGAAAAATATCTGGGTAAAAATTTTGAACTTCGATAAAAATGTTTTATTTTCCTTAATCTTCTTTTTATTGAATTTATTAATTCTACTTTTGCATGCCTTATAATAAATCAGAAAGGATGAAAAGTCTGCTATACTTTACAATATTTATTTTATTAAGTTCAGAAATCATGATGACAACTTCTTGCAAAGTTAAAGAAGAAACACAAGCACCTGTAGCAAAGAAAATTAAAAAAGAATTATACAACCTTGGAGAAACAAGGATTGATAATTATTATTGGATGAACGAAAGAGAAAATCCGGAAGTCATAAAATACCTTGAAAATGAAAATACTTATATGTTTGACAAATTAAAGCATACTGAGAAATTAAGGGAAACCTTGTTTGATGAAATTGCAAGTCGTATTAAACCTGATGAACAATCAGTTCCTTATAAAGATAACGGTTATTTTTATTATCAAAAGTATGAAGAACAAAAAGAACATCCTGTTTATTGTCGAAAAAAAGATAATTTAGAAAATTCGGAAGAAATTTTATTAAATGTAAACGAACTTGCAGAAGGGTACCCGTTTTTTAATATTCCCGATTTCAGTATCAGTTTTGATAATAAACTTATGGCATTTAGTGTTGACACACTGGGCAGACGCAGATATGAAATTCATTTTAAAAATCTTGAAACCGGAGAAGATTTATCAGATATTATAAAAAATACGGATGGTGAACTTGTTTGGGCAAATGATAACAAAACCGTTTTTTACATAATAAAAGATGAAGAAACTTTACGAGAATTTCAAGTTTGGAAACATGTTTTGGGAACCTCTCCCGAAAATGATAAATTGGTTTTTGAAGAAAAAGATGATGCCTTTTATGTTTCTGTATCTAAAAGTAAATCAGATAAATATATTTTTATTTCTTCTTACAGCACCTTGTCTTCCGAATATCAAATTTTAAATGCCGATAAGCCGAATGACAACTTCAGAGTTTTAATTCCGCGTTCGGAAAATCACGAATATTCTGTTGAACCGCACGGAAATGAATTGTATGTTTTGACAAATTACGAAGAAGCAGAGAATTTTAAAATTGTAAAAACATCGTTAAATAATCCTGATATTAATACAGCTAAAGAAATTGTTCCGCATGATCAGAACGTTTTTATTGAAGATTTTGATGTGTTCAAAAATTATCTTGTAATTAATGAACGTAAAGACGGTATCATGAATTTGCGTGTGATTAACTTAATAAATAATAAAAGCGAATATGTCAGTTGTGGTGAAGATGCTTATGAAATATGGATTTCTGATAATGATGAATTTGATACCGATGTTTTACGTTTCGGATATAGTTCTTTAACAACACCAACTTCCTATTATGATTTCAATATGAAAACCGGTAATAAAATATTACTTAAAGAGAAATTTGCCGGAACCGACTTTGATAAGAATAATTATGAAGCAAAACGTTTATTTGCAACTGCACCTGATGGTACAAAAATCCCGATTTCATTAGTTTATAAAAAAGGATTGACTTTAAACGGTCAAAATCCGATGCTTTTATATGCATACGGTTCATACGGATACAGTTCTGACGATGCTTTCAGGTCTTCTGTTTTGAGTTTATTAAATCGAGGATTTGTTTATGTAATTGCACATGTGAGGGGTGGGCAGGAGCTTGGCAGAAAATGGTATGAAGACGGTAAATTATTTCAAAAGAAAAATACGTTTACGGATTTTATTGCATGTACAAAATATTTGCAAAAATTCGGTTATTCTTCACCCGAAAAAACCTTTGCCGAAGGCGGAAGTGCCGGCGGATTATTAACAGGTGCCGTTTCAAATATGCGTCCGGATTTATATGCCGGAATTATTTCCGAAGTTCCGTTTGTGGATGTGGTAACAACAATGCTTGATGAATCAATTCCGCTTACAACCGGAGAATATGATGAATGGGGTGATCCGCACGAAAAGAAGTATTATGATTATATGTTGTCTTATTCTCCATACGATAACGTTAAAAAACAAGATTATCCGGCGATGCTGATAACTGCCGGTTTGCATGATTCCCAGGTGCAATATTGGGAACCTGCAAAATGGACGGCAAAATTACGAGAATACAATACAAGTCATAATCCGATTTATCTGTATACGAACATGGATGCAGGACACAGCGGAATGTCCGGAAGATACATAGCATACAAAGAAACAGCTTTAATTTATGCTTTTATTTTAGATGTATTAAGTGAGAAAT
>JAOZQB010000102.1 GCA_029932445.1 Bacteroidales bacterium
CATTTTTTTCTTTTGTTTCTTCTCCGAGCTTAATAATGTCTTCAAACGATGGTACTCCGTCAATCGTATCAAAAGAATATATTTTTTCAATATTGGGAATATCTTTTGCGAAAGGGTTAATGAAATCAAAACGTTCTTTGGAAGAAAGAATTAAAATTTTGGCGTCCGAATGAGATAAAACATGTTTGTATTCAACCTCGCCTATGGTCGGATAAATCGGAACATGAACGACTCCTATTTGTTCCATTCCGAAATCAACAATGTTCCATTCCGGACGATTATTTGAAACCGTTGCAATTTTTTCACCTTTTTTAAGCCCAAGCTCAATTAAACCCAAGCTGAATAAATCTGCTTTGTCTTTAACGTATTGAGTGCTGTATTTATCCCATTTCCCGTTTCTTTTAACAGAAAAAGCATCATCTTTAGCAAAATTTTCTAAAGCATTGTCAAGAAAATCAAAGGTCCTTTTTATATCCATTTTTAACATTTTTAATTAATAACATATCAAAATTAATAAATATTTGCTGCTTGCCAAAATTATTCTTTCCCTCGGTGTTTTTATTTTTATAATGAAAGGATTTTAATCAAAATGAAATATCTTTGCTGAAAAATTATTATGAAATTTTCAAATTCAGACAGACCGGAAAGAATTAATAAAATTAGTTCAACGGAATATGATTTATTAATTATCGGCGGCGGAATTACCGGAGCCGGAATTGCTTTAGATGCCGTAACTCGCGGAATGAGTGTAGCGTTAATTGAAATGCAGGATTTTGCTGCAGGAACCAGCAGCCGTTCAACAAAATTGGTGCACGGCGGATTACGATATCTGGAACATTTGGAGCTTGGTTTGGTAAGAGAAGTCGGCAGAGAACGCGAAATTGTGCATAATAATGCTGCACATATCGTGATTCCCGAGAAAATGATTTTACCGATTGTTGAAGACGGAAATCTGGGTGAATTTACAACTTCATTAGCTTTGTATGTATATGATTTTCTGGCAGGCGTAAAAAAAACAGAGCAAAAAAAGATGCTGACAAAAGAAGAAACATTAAAAATAGTTCCTTTACTCGACAGTCCTATTTTAAAGGCAGGTGCATTATATTACGAATATAAAACGGATGATTCCAGATTGACCATTGAAGTTTTAAAAAAAGCCGTTGAACACGGTGCAAATTGTTTAAATTATGTAAAAGCGGAATCATTTATTTATGAAAACGGAAAAGTAATCGGGCTTAATGCAAAAGATATATTTGGCGAAAACACATTTACAATTCATGCAAAAAATATTGTAAATGCGACCGGGCCTTGGGTTGATAAATTGAGAGAAAAAGATCATTCATTAAAAGGAAAACGCATTCATCATACGAAAGGAATTCATATTGTTTTTGAAAAAGAACGTTTGCAAATAAATCATGCCATTTATTTTGACACGGGTGATAAACGAATGGTTTTTGCCATTCCTCGTCACGATATTGTTTATGTGGGAACTACCGATACGGATTACTATGAAGATTTGGAAAATCCGAATATTACAAAAAAGGATGTTCAATATTTAATAAATGCCGTAAATAAAATTGCTCCTTCCGCAAAGTTAACATTTAAAGATGTAAAATCTGCTTGGTCGGGCTTACGTCCTTTAATTCATGAAGAAGGAAAAGATCCTTCGGAATTATCACGAAAAGATGAAATTTTTCATTCCGAAACCGGTTTAATTTCTATTGCCGGCGGAAAATTGACCGGATACCGAATTATGTCAAAAGAAGTTGTTAAAATTGTATCAAAAAGATTATCTGAGTCTGAGGAACGTGAATTTGTAAAGTGTCAAACTAAAAACCTTAAACTGTCCGGGGGTGAATTTCCCTTTTATCCCGATATGTCTAATTTAATAGCGTATGCCGATCAAAAATATGATGAAATTAAACAAACCGGTATTTCTGTTAATGATTTTAAAAAATTATTTTATCGCTACGGAATGAATATTGATAAAGTTTCGGAAAAAGCATTTGATTATTATAGCGAAACCAGGAATACTGTGTTTTCATGGTTAAAAGCTGAATTGTATTATTGCGTGAATGATGAGGCAATTGTAACATTGTCTGATTTTTTTATTCGTCGTACCGGAATGATTTTCTTCTATATTGATGAAATTTATGAACATATAAATACGGCTGCAGATATTCTTTCCGATTTTTTAAATTGGGACGAAAAAACAAAACAAAAAAATATTAACGAATTAAATCTTGAACTTAAAAGAGCTACGGTTTTTGAATAAAAATTAATTTTCAGATAAAAAGAGATTCCTACAACACTCAGTATTTCAACGAGATATGTTGATTGTTCAGTTTTTTTTAAATAAACTGTAACAATTCTGTAATTTATACGTCTTAACCTTGAACGCAAGATTGAATGACAGTAAACGAATACAATAAAAGTGTAGAAGCGTATTCCGATCATATCTACCGATTCATTTTAAAAAATATAAAAAATGAAAATACGGCACAAGATATTGTTCAGGACAGTTTTGAAAAATTGTGGATAAACCGGAAAGCGGTTTATTTTACAAAAACGAAGTCATATCTTTTTACAACGGCGTACAGAACGATGATTGACATTATAAGAAAACAAAAAAGAATAAGTTTAACTGATGATCAAACGATTTTTGAAAGTCATGAAGAAAACAGTTTTAGCGACATACAAGAAATTTTGCATGAAGCTGTTGAAAAACTGCCGGAAATTCAGCGTTCCGTAATACTTTTAAGAGATTATGAAGGATATTCTTATAAAGAAATTGCCGACATTACAAATTTAAACGAATCGCAAGTAAAAGTTTATATATACAGAGCCAGAGTTTATTTGAAAAATTATATCGGAAAAATTGAAAATCTTGTTTAAATAATATAATAAAAACTTGGAAACAATTAATAATCATAACTACGAAGTATTTTTTCTTGATTTTCTTGACGGAAATTTATCCGAATCGGAAATGAAGGAATTCTCTCGTTTTTTGCAAAAAAATCCGAGTTTGAAAGAAGAATTGGAAAGTTTTGAAGAAATAACATTAGAACCTTCCGACATAAAATTTGAAAACAAACAAGAACTTATTAAAAAAACACAGGCACAACACTTTGAAATAACGGAATTTGAATATTTATGCGTTGCCGATATTGAAAAAGACAATAATAATGAAGAGCTTAAACAGTTAAAAAAAGAATTGTCAGTTTCTGAAAACAAAGCAGCATACACGGTTTTTAATGCCGTAAAATTACAGGCAAATGAAAATATTGTTTTTTCAAATAAAAGTAAATTGCTGAAAAAATATGTTTCTGTTAATTTCAGAACAGTAATTTCTGTTGCTTCTGCTGCAGCAATTTTGTTGTTTTTTGTTTTAAAAGGTGATTTTGTAAATAGCGATTCGTCGGAAAGTGCCGGAAAACAACTTTCTGAAAAAGTTATTAAAAACAAAAATGTTAAATCAGACGTATTTGAAGACACAAATACAAAACAAAATATTAATCCACAAGAACAAATATTAGTTACTCATAATCAAACAATTAAAAATTCAAACAAACATGTTCTTGCGTTTGACGATAATGAGCCTCAAAACAATAAAGATTTGTACAAGGAATTAATTGTATCAATCCCTGATATTAAAAATGAGGCTCTTATCTCAAACACGGATCCGATTATGACACCTGAAAATCCTATGAAATTTAAAAATTTCAACAATATGAATTTCGCAATAAACAATAAAGATAAATTTTGGAAATATGCGGAGAAAGGGATTCACATATGGAAAAAAATAACAAAAGATGATGATATTCAATTAACAAATGACTATGCCGATAACGGCAGTGTTAATGAAGTCAACTTTATTGCTTCTAATTTTCAATTCAGAAAAACATATAATAAGAAATAATCCGGATAATATCAGTTAATTTTAAACTTAAATTAAAAACAATGAAACAGTTATACAAAACAATATTATTAATAGCAGTCGGAATGGTTTTTTTTGGCTATGCGGCTAATGCACAAAAGGATACGACTGAATTAAAAGTCGGGAAAAAGAAATTAATGATTATTGATGAAAAAACGCAAAAAGAAAATGCAATTTATAATCTCGATAAAGCAAAAGAATCTTTTGAAAAAGAAATTGCTGAAACCGAAAAATTCATAAAGGAACATGAAGAATTGATGAAACAACGCGAGGAGTTAGTTAAACAACGCGAAGAATTAATTAAACAACGCGAAGAATTAATTGCAGAAAAAGAAAAACAATTTGATTCTTTAACCGTATCAATTATCAATTCTAAAGCATTTCTTTTTCCGGAATCATTAAATATATCACAAAATGAACTGTCGGACAGTATTAAAAAAAATATTAAAAACGAAATTTCATTAAATGAAAGGAACAATAAAGAATTGGATAAATTAATTGAAGACAAAATGAAACTTCTTCTGTATAAAGAAGAATTGCAAAACTTAAAAAGCGAAATAGAAAAACAAAAATTACTGATTGAATTAAATCTTAAAAAAGAACAAGCATTTAAAAACGGAATTGAAAATATTGACAAAGGAATGGTTGATATTAAAAAAGGAATGGCTGATTTGGATAAAAGTTTAAATTCGGATGACAGTCAAATATCAAAAAAACAATTTCAAATTGAAAATAGAAATCATTCATCTTTTAATGCACATTGGGCAGGTTTTGAATTCGGTATCTTAAACTTTTTAAGTGTCGGAAAAACCTTGGCAACAGACGAACAATTAGATTATTTAATTCTTATTCCGGAAAAAACAATGAGTTACGGACTTAATATTTTGGAATATGATATTGCATTGAGTAAAAATAAACGATTTGGTGCAGCTACGGGTGCCGGATTAGAATGGAACAGTCTGGCATTAAGGCAAAACATTAATCTTTATGAAGATGCAAACGGAATTATTCGTGCCGAATATATTGATCCGGCAATAACTGAATTTACAAAAAATAAACTTAATACAGTTTATATTACCGTTCCCTTAATCGTAGAATTCCAAATTCCCGTGAAACACAGAAAGTTTTTTATAGGAGCCGGAATAACCGGAGGAATAAGAGCTTGGTCGAAACAAAAACAGAAATATAAAATTGACGGACAAGTCTATAAAAATAAAAAAACAGACGATTTTCAAATGGCACCGTTCAGATACGGAGCTACTGCAAGAATTGGCTACGGAGATGTCGGATTTTTTATAAATTACAGTTTTGTTTCTTTGTTTAATAAGGGAGCCGGACCGGAATTATTTCCGATATCCGTAGGATTAAAAATTGCTGATTTTTAGTGATTTCATAATAATTTTCATAAAAAACTTTGTATTTTAATTAGATAAATGCAAAGTTTTTTTTATTTTTATACTTTTAAACAAACTTTTATTGATTTATGAAGCAACTATTTGCAGCCTTCATTGTCTTAATAAGTATAAATTCAGTTACCGGACAAAAGATTTATGTGACTGATACGGAAGCATGGGCAGATATAAAAGTATATGTTACCAAAACGGAAGCATGGGCAGATTTAGTTGTGTATGTTGAAAGTACCGAAGCTTGGGCAAACGGAAATAAAGGTCTTTGGTATTTTACGGATACGGAAGCATGGGCAGATAAAAAAGTTTATTTCACGAATACCGAAGCATGGGCAGATTTAATTATTTATTATACAGATACGGAAGCATGGGCCGGTTGGAAAAAAACATCAAAAAAGTATTTGTTGGAATAATTTATATCAATAAAAGAATAGAAGTTATCAAAAATATTTATGTTTGACTAATAAAATAATGAATTTTATTTTTTGAAATTTGAATTGTGAGAAATTTGCACGGGATTTGTTATAAACCCTTATAAATTTACATTGTTTTAATTATAATTTTGTTTTCCGAATAAATAATTGATCCATATTATGAAAAAAATAGCAGGAATTCTTTTTATAGTCTTTTTTATCTCAAACAATATTTTTGCACAGATTAATAAAGACGGTTTACCTTTTTTTACAAAATATACTGATAAGGAATACGGTGAAGCAGGACAAATTTGGGCGATAACTCAAGATAATCGAGGCGTCATGTATTTTGGTTGTAATTACGGTTTAAAAACTTATGACGGTAAAACATGGAAAAATTATAATAATAATCACAGCACAAGGGTAAATTCCTTAATCTCAGATAATAAAGGTTCTGTATATTACGGAGCCGAAGGTGATTTCGGCGTTTTATTAAATGATTCTTGGGGTAAAATAACATTTCATTCTTTATATTTAGATAAGAATTCGGGAGATTCAATTAATTTCGGAACTGTTTGGAAGACATTAATTGCTGATAATAAAGTGTATTTTCAAGCTTTTGAAGAATTATTTTATTGCGATTTGCCGCTTAAGTTTGATAAAGATACGATTTTACTTAATGATATAAAAACGATTAAACCTCAAAGTCTGTTTCACTTATCTTTTTCAGTTGATAATCAATTTTACATCAGAGAATGGGAAAAGGGTATATGTAAAATCGTTAATGATAAATTAGAATTAATTCCCGGAGGAGAAAAATTTGCTTTTTTAAGAGTATATGTGATGTTACCTTTTGATGATCATCGTATTTTAATCGGAACAAGAGAAAAAGGATTCTTTTTATTTGATAAAACAAAGAAGAAAAATGCAATTACCCCTTTTAATTTTGATAATAACGAAGAAATTATTAACAGTACGATTTATAACGGGGTAAAACTTCCAAACGGTAACTTTGTTATCGGAACTTTAGCAGACGGAATATTCATATTTGATAAATCCGGCACAATTTTAAATCATTTTAGTAATAAAACCGGTTTGCCGTCACAATATATTTTGACTTTATATTTGAATAAAAACAGCCCGAACCCTCAATTATGGTTTGTAAATCAAGATAACGGTATTTTCAGAGCGGATATTTTCGGAACTTTTTCTGTTTGGAATAAAAATATGGGTATTGAAGGAATTGTAAATGATATAATAAACTATAAAGGAAATACATATGTCGCCGATAACAATAATTTATTATTACTGAATACAAAATCACGTTCCCCGAATTTTAAGAATATATATTCGGAAAATCAAAATATATGGAAATTTTTAAAATTTAATATCCCTGAGTCAAAAAAATCAAAATTGCTGATGGCCTCATATTCAGGCTTGTATGAAATCAAAGATACCGTAGTTTCTAAGATAGCAGATATTAATAATATTCATGAACTGTTTCAATCTGTCAATAAACCTAATCGATTATATATCGGAAGTGATGAAGGCATTTCTTATGTTGAATTTTCCGGCAATACTTGGTCGAAACCGATTAAGAAGGAAGGATTTAATAACTCTGTATCAAGTATTCTGGAAACAGATAAATATCTTGGTTTAGGAATCGATAACAAAGGGGTCTTTATTTTAGATGACTTTGAAGACAAGAATATAACACTTATTGATTCCTCAAGGGGATTACCTTTACTGGGTTCTGAATATTTTCTGAAGAAATGTAATAATCAAACGATTATTATTAACGGTTCCGGACTGCATTATATTACCGATTCATTAACCGCTGAAAAATTTGATTTTTTCGGAGATACATATTGTGATAAGAGTAACGGGATATTTACATTTATTGAAGATGATGATGCCTATTGGATGTCCGTATACAGCAATGACGAAAATAATTTAAATCACAGATTAATTCGTTTTCTTGATAAGAAAAATCGCATTAAAGACAGTGTTTTTGCAAAAATCTTACCTACAAAATCGACACTGTGTATTTATCCCGATAATAATTATGTTTGGATTAGTAACGAAGGCGGATTGTATAAATTTAATAAAAAAACACAGAAAAATTATGAAACTGTCTATAATACGATAATTTCAAAAGTAATTACGGCAAATGATTCTGTCTTATTTAAAGGAAATTTTATTGATAACAAAACCGGTTCATTTTTATTTTCATCGAAACAACCCGATAATGATATTCCCGAATTAAGTTTTAAGAATAACAAACTGATTTTTGAATGGGCAGCGCCCTTCTTTGAAAAAGAAAACGAAACAAAATATAGTTTCAGACTTATCGGAGAATCGGATAAGTGGTCTAAATGGTCAGTGAAAACCGATACCCGTTTTACGAATCTGTTTGAAGGCGATTATATTTTTGAAGTAAAAGCAAGGAATATTTATAATACGGAAAGTACAATTGCACAATACAAATTTAGCGTTTTACCGCCATGGTACAGAACAATATGGGCGTATATTCTTTTCCTTATTGCAGGAGTATTAATAATTCTTTTAATTATTAAGCTTTATACCAAAAAACTAAAACGAGAAAATGAGAAATTAGAACAAATCGTCAAAGAAAGAACGGCAGAAATCCGTATGCAAAATGAAGAAATTACGGCTCAAAGAGATGAAATTCAAGCTCAAAAAGATGTTGTTGAAAAAGCAAAAGATAAAATTGAAAGACAACAAAAAAGCATTATGGATAGTATTCATTATGCCAGTCGTATTCAAGAAGCCGTATTACCGCCCGATGAATATTTAAATAGAATACTCGGAGAACATTTTGTATTATTCAGACCGCGTGATATTGTCAGTGGTGACTTCTATTGGGCAACGGAAAGCGGAAGTAAAACGGTAATTGTTGCTGCCGATTGTACCGGTCACGGTGTTCCGGGTGCATTTATGAGTATGCTCGGGATGTCTTTCTTAAATGAAATTGTCAATAAAGACGGTATTTTACAAGCAAATATTATCTTAAATCGTTTAAGAGAAAATGTTAAAAAGTCATTACGACAAACAGGAAAGGAAAATGAAGCAAAAGACGGAATGGATATCGCTGTTTGTATTCTCGATAAAACAGAAATGAAAATTCAATATGCCGGTGCATACAATCCGTTATTGATTATAAGAAACAATGAAATTTCTCGTATAAAAGCGGACAGAATGCCTATCGGTATTTATTTAAGAGAAAAAGAATCTTTTACAAATAATATTATTGATGTAAAAAAGGGTGATTTATTATACATATTTTCAGATGGTTATGTTGATCAATTCGGAGGTGAAAATGATTCCAAAATTCGATCGGCAAAATTTAAAGAACTATTAATGGAAAATCATAAAAAATCACTTGCCGAACAAAAAGCGGCATTGGTTAAATTCCTTGAAGAATGGATGAATCATACAGATGACACCGGACGGAAATATAAACAAGTCGATGACATTTTGGTTATCGGAATCGAAATATAGCAACTCATGATTTCTTTCCCCCTGCATAGGGGGATTTTTTTATCCTTTGCGAAAAAATAAACTTTTCGACCAAAAACAATTAAATGTATGAAAACACCTGTGGCAAAGATTTTGCCACTCCCGGGAATGATTATTGCTCGCAAACATTAAGCAAAATAAAGAAATACCTACAAGCAGGTGTTCCCTGTCTGCCGTCAGGCAGGCTTTGTGACCTTTGAAAATTATAAAATTAGACACATGAAACTGTCTGTTAAAAGAAAACAAGAACGTATAAGAATAATTGAAACAGCTCGTGAAGTGTTTAAAAAATACGGGTTTAAAAAAGCAACAATGAATGATATTGCTGATGCTGCCGGTAAAGCAAAAAGTTCTGTTTATTATTATTTCAGGTCAAAAGATGAGGTATACAATGCCGTTATTTTTACGGAAGCTCAAAAATACAGAGAAAAAGTATTACAGTCCGTTAAAAAAATTGAAAATCCGGAATTACAATTAAAAGCCTATGTGTTGATTCGTTTACAAACAGATAAAATTTATTCAAATTTTTATCAAGCAATGAATCAGTCATTTAAAAATAATTTGTTTGTTAAACATTTGAAAACAATTTATGATAATGAAGAGTTTTATATTTTCAGTAATATTTTAAATAACGGTATCAAAAAAGGTTATTTTGATATCTATGACATAAAATATGCAGCAGTCGGAATTGTTACGGCAATGCGCGGTTTAGAATCTACCTTGTTACATCGGTACGAAAACCCGGAAGTTGAAAAGAAAATTGATAATATTTTGAAAATCATCCTTTACGGAATTCTAAAAAGATAGCTTCGGATTAAAGTGATTTGTATAAAAGAAAATTTCTGATAACTTGAGGAAACGGGAAATTTTGCAATTCACTAATTTTAATTTTTTTATAATTTCTTTTGCCGGATGAAGTAAATTTCGTGCTCCGGAATAATAACCCGGTTCTTTCCATAATACTAAAATCTC
>JAOZQB010000103.1 GCA_029932445.1 Bacteroidales bacterium
TTATCTGTTCCGGGGAATTTATTGAACAAAGGATATATTTTGTAATAGGAATTTTGGCTTTTAATATCAGATAATCCGCAAATTACGGCAACCGGGATATTGTTTTTCTCAGCTTTATTAATGATTGTTCCGGTCAATTTTCCTTCAAAACTTTGAGCATCGAATTTACCTTCACCGGTTATGATGAGGTCAATATCTTTTATCAATTTGTTAAATCCGGAAAGCTGTATCATTGTCTCGGCTCCCGATTTTAATTCTGCATTAAAAAACACTTTGCTTCCCGCACCGAAGCCGCCTGCAGCACCGTAACCGTAACAATTATTTAAATCGATATTGAATTGTTTGTGAACACCGGTTGCAAAATTTCTCAAACCGTCATCAAGTAATTTTATTTCTTTCGGATTTGCACCTTTTTGTCCGGCATAAATATAGGATGCACCGTTTTCGCCGTGTAAATTATTCTTTACATCGTAAAGTGAGATAAAATTAAGATTATCGAAATTAATTTTTACATTTTCAGTATCAATTTTACTGATTTCAATAAGATTTTTACCGGTTATATTTCTTATAAGTTTACCGGTTTTATCACAGAACTGAAATCCTAAAGCTTCTGCAGCACCGCATCCGGCATCATTGGTTGCACTGCCTCCGAGAGCAAGATAAATTGTTTTTGCTCCTTTTTCAACTGCATGGCAGATTAATTCTCCCGTTCCGTATGTGCTTGTATGCATAGGGTTTTGATCTTCCGGTTTCAGAAGATGCAATCCGGATGCAGCAGACATATCAATTATTGCAATTTTGTTTTTTTCAGAATAATAATAGCTTGCATCAATTAATTTGAAAATCGGATTATGAACTTTTAAAGTAACGGGTTTTGCATTAACAAAAACAGCAAGAATTTCTGAGGTTCCTTCACCGCCGTCTGCCAAAGGTAATTTAACTGTTTCGATTTGTGTATATTGGGTTTTTATTACTGCTTCAACAGCATTCGCAACTTGTTGAGCTGAAAAGGTGTATTTAAATTTATCCGGAGCGATAAGGATTTTCATTATAAATGTTTTATTAAAGTGCAAGTTATCGTATAAAATTAATTAAATTTGCCGGATTATTAAAAAATTAAAACGATTTATGGCAGAAACTCAAAAACTTCTGGATGCAATTAAAAACGGGATGACTGAAAAAAAAGCAAAGAACATTGTAAAAATGGATTTTGCAAATACTCTGAATTCAATAACGGATTATTTTATGATTTGTGAAGTTGAAACTGATAAACAGGCAGTTACCGTTGCTGATTCTGTTGAGCGTATTGTGAGAAACGAAACAGGAGAAAAGGTTTTTCATAAAGAAGGATATGAAAATGCAGAGTGGATTATTTTGGATTATTTTGATGTGATGGTTCATGTTTTTCGTTCCGAATTCAGAAAATCATACCAATTGGAGGATTTATGGGCTGATGCCGAAATTACGAATATTGAAGTTAAATATTCAAGTATTGAAAACTAAAGAAAAGGAAAAAATGTCAGATAAAAATAAGAAAGAAACAAGAAAAAAAATGCCTGAGAAAAGACCGGATAAAGGGAATCAATCGGAGAATAATAATATGTTTGCCGGAAACGGAAAAAATAAAAACACCATATTTATTTTTATAGCGGTTGCAGTCGGTTTTTTTGTGTTGAATTATTTTTCGAATCAGGAAACGGCTGTTAAAATTACTCAAGTACGTTTTGAAACGAAAATAATGCCGAAACATGCCGTTGACAAAGTTGTTGTTGTTAATCATCAAAAAGTTGAAGTTTATATCAAAGAACAGTTGCGAACGGATCCTGAATTCAGTGATTTGAAATCTGAAGGAAGTGTTTTTGCAGCAGGGAAAACGCCTGATTATTATTTTAATATCGGTTCGGTTGAAGTTTTTGAAAAAAACATGGAAACACTTCAAAAGGATGTTCCGAGAGTTAATAGAGTCCCGATTGACTATGATACTCAGACAGATGTATTCGGAGAACTTTTAGGATGGTTATTACCGTTAATTATTATTGTGGCTATTTGGATTTTTGTTTTTCGAAGAATGGGAAGCGGAATGGGCGGTGCCGGAGGAGGAATTTTTAATGTCGGTCGTTCCAAAGCAAAGTTGTTTGATAACGAAAAAACAAAAGTAAAAGTTGATTTTACAAATGTTGCCGGGATGGAAGAAGCCAAAATTGAGGTTCAGGAAATAGTTGATTTTTTGAAAAAACCGGATAAATATACCAAACTCGGAGGAAAAATTCCGAAAGGAGCATTATTAGTAGGTCCTCCCGGAACCGGAAAAACTTTATTGGCAAAAGCCGTAGCCGGTGAAGCTAATGTACCTTTTTTCTCATTATCGGGTTCCGATTTTGTAGAGATGTTTGTAGGGGTAGGAGCTTCCCGTGTTCGGGATTTATTTTCCCAAGCAAAACAAAAATCTCCGTGTATTGTTTTCATTGATGAAATTGATGCAATCGGAAGAACAAGAAGCAGAGGTGCAAGTTTAGGTGGTAATGATGAGAGGGAAAATACATTAAATCAATTGCTTACAGAGATGGACGGTTTTGATACCAATGCCGGTGTTATTATAATTGCTGCTACTAATCGTGCTGATGTTCTCGATCCTGCTTTAATGCGTGCCGGCCGGTTTGATCGACAAATTCATGTTGAACTTCCGGATTTAACCGAGCGTGAAGATATATTTAAAGTTCATATTAAGCCCTTAAAAATGAGCAGTGATGTTGATATTCAAAAATTGGCTAAACAAACTCCCGGATTTTCCGGTGCTGATATTGCAAATGTATGTAATGAAGCTGCTTTAATTGCTGCCAGAAGTAATAAAAAAAGCGTTACTCATCAGGATTTTCATGATGCTATTGATCGAATTGTAGGAGGATTAGAAAAGAAAAGTAAAATTATTACTAAAACAGAAAAGAAAACAATTGCGTATCATGAAGCCGGTCATGCAACGGTCAGTTGGATGCTTGAACATGCTCACCCACTGGTTAAAGTTACGATTGTGCCTCGCGGTCAAGCACTCGGAGCTGCATGGTATCAACCGCACGAAAGACAAATAACAACAAAAGATCAATTGCTTGATGAAATGTGTGCAACACTCGGAGGAAGAGCTTCCGAAGAAATAAATTTCGGAAAAATTTCAACCGGTGCTTTAAATGATTTGGAACGGGTTACTAAACAAGCTTTTTCCATGACGGCTTTTCTGGGAATGAGTGAGAAAATCGGAAATTTAAGCTATTATGATTCAACAAAGTCTGAATATCAATTTCAAAAACCTTACAGCGAATTAACCGGAGAAATGATTGATCAGGAAGTTAAGGCTATGATTGAAGAGCAATATAACCGAGCAAAGGAAATTTTAAAAGATAATACGGAAGGAATGACACAACTTGCCGAATTATTGCTTGAAAAGGAAGTTATTTATTTTGAAGATGCTGAAAAAATTCTCGGTAAAAGAGATTTTAATGATGAATATGAAGAAGAAGTTCAAAAAATAAGACAGAAAAATAAAGACCGTTTAAAGCATCAACTTGAAGAAAAAGCAAGACAAGATAAAGAAGAAAAAGAACGAAAAGAAAAAAGAGAAAATAAAATTTAAACTTATATAAAATGGATAATTGGGTTAAAATTCAATCATTTGAAAGGTATCATCAAGCAGAATTAAGAAAAAATATTTTGAATCGTAATGAAATAAATGCGGTTATTTTAGATGAGAAAGACAGTCTTTTTCTGCTCGGAAATATTGATTTGTATGTGGAAGAGTTTAATGAAAAAAAAGCAAGAGCTTTAATCGATGAATTTGAGGGTTTAACAAAAATTAATTCTTATGTTGATTTAAAACCGATTCTTTTATTTCAAAAAATATTACAGGAAGCTGATATTCATACGATTTTAAAAAGAAAAGAAAGTAATAAATATATTCTTGATAATTATGAATTGTATGTTGAGAATAAAGATGTTGAAAAAGTGATTCCGTATTTGACCGGTAAAAATCTTAAAGGATGGAGAAATCTGTTGATTAGCAGTAAATTAAGGCAGGTCAAGTATTTTGTTGATTTACTTGCCGAAAATTTGATTAATACCGTTGTTATTAAGAAAAAAGATTCTGATTATCATTTGGAAGCGGTCATCATTTATGTAAAAAATGAAGATATTGAAAGAGCCGAAAAAATAGTAAGGGAATTAAAAGCTTATGAAGTTGTTAAAGAATTTGATAATTTGCCGGCTGCAGAAAAAGCTGAGGAAACTCTTTTTTTACATAAAATTAAAGCAATAAATAAAAAAGAAAAAGGGAAATTAAAGCTATTTGTTGAAAAAAATCAAGCAAAAGAAGCCGAAGAAATTTTGGCAAATGAAACAGAATGGACACTTTTGAAATCGTATTCAAATATAGCAAAAGCCATGTTTCATAAAAGTATTTTAGATGAAACAGGTATTCCGTCAGTAATTATCAATGATAAAGATAGGACATTCTTACTCGGTGAAATTGAATTATATACAGAAAAAGACCGGCTTGAAGCAGCACGTAAAATAATTGCAAACCTTTAATTCATGTTGAAAGAAAATTTGTTAAAAAGAGCACTCTCAGCGCTGGTTTTTGTAGTTGTGATTTTAGGCGGCATCTTAATTAATGAATATTTATATGTTGTTATTTTTACGCTGATAACAATTATTGCACTTGCTGAATCCTATCATTTATTTGAAAAATCAGGCAATCGACCTCAAAAATATTACGGTATTTTTGTTGGGCTGACGATTTACTTGCTGACTTTTTTTGTTGCTCGCGGTGATATTCCGCCTTCATCATATTTTATTGCTATTTTCCTTATTTTATTTTTATTTATTTTTGAAATATATCAAGATCGAGAAGATCATTTTATCAGTATTGCATTTACGGTTTTCGGAATTGTTTATGTTGTTATTCCGATGTCAACATTGAATTTTATTGCTTTTTCCGGAATTAATAACGGCCTTTTTACTTATGAATATTTATTGGCCTTATTTATTATTTTATGGGTTAATGATTCAGGAGCTTATTTAATCGGATCTGTATTCGGGAAAACAAAATTATTTGAACGTATATCTCCGAATAAATCTTGGGAAGGAACAATCGGAGGTGCCGTTTTTGCATTTATTGCCGCTTATGTTATTTCCCTCTTTTTTACCGGCTTATCTCTTTTTCAATGGTTCATTTTTGCCGGAATTACCGTTCTTTTCGGAACTTACGGTGATTTGGTTGAATCGTGGTTAAAACGCAGAGCCGGAATCAAAGATTCAGGAACTATAATGCCGGGTCACGGCGGTTTGCTTGATCGTTTCGACAGCACTCTTTTTGCTGCTCCGATGATTTTTCTTTTCCTGAAAATTATTGAATATTTTTTTATTTCTTAAATCTTATCGGATTAATTATTATTATCATTTTTTCATTAAGTTTTGTAACTTTACGGAAAAGTTTAAATATTTTTAAAAATGACTATTCACAGAGAAGGAACTCATTCCATTATAATCGCTGTATCTGTTTTGATTTTTTTTAATCTTGCAGTCCGGGTGTTTTTTTGCGATTGCACACTTATTATGCTCATTTCACTTATAATCTCTTTGTTTTTGCTGTTTATGCTTATCTTTTTTTTCAGAAAACCGAAAAGAATTCTTACTGCTGATATCTTCGGAGTAATCGCTCCTGCCGACGGAAAAGTTGTTGTAATTGAGAAAACTACGGAAAATGAATTTTTTAAAGATGAACGAATTCAAATCTCAATTTTCATGTCTGTTTGGAATGTGCATATTAATTTTTTTCCGCTTAGCGGAATCGTAAAATACTTTCGTTATCATAAAGGGAAATATTTATTGGCAAAAAATCCGAAATCTTCGCAAGAAAATGAAAGAACATCTGTAGTAATTGAAAATAAAAATGGAATTAAGGTTCTTTATCGTCAAATTGCCGGAACCGTTGCTCGCAGAATTGTCTTTTATGTAAGAGAAGGAGAGGAAGTGGTGCAGTCGGAAGAAAGCGGATTTATAAAATTCGGCTCGAGAGTAGATGTATTCCTTCCGCTTGATACTGACATAAAAGTAAAAATCGGCGATAAAGTAAAAGGTTCTCAAACAGTAATTGCTGAATTTTCAGAGTAATTGATAAAATAATCTGCCGTATTTTCTTGTTTAAATAATTGGCACGACCATTGACTGTGTAAACAAAAAGATTTTAAAAGAAAAATTTATGTTTAAAGATATTATTTTCGGAAATAAAGATGAAATGAGCAGCGGCGAAATGATACCTCTTGCAGCAGGTATTGATAATATTTCAATTGATGATTTTGATTTACCTGACGAATTAGAACTTTTAACCTTACGAAATACGGTTTTATTCCCCCAAATTGTTATTCCGATTGCTGTCGGCAGAAAGAAATCTTTAAAACTGATAAAAGAAGCCCACAAAAAAGAAATACTGATCGGTATAATCAGCCAAAAAGTTGAAAATACGGAAGATCCTAAATTTAAAGATATATATAAAGTAGGAACATTGGCACGTGTCATAAAACTTTTCGATATGCCTGACGGTGAAAAAACAGCTGTTCTACAAGGAATTGCTCGATTTGAAATTACTGAAGAAACAGCCGTAAAACCTAATTTAAAAGCCAAATATAAAATACTTGAAACTGAAAAAAAAGGAGTTAATAATGCAGAATTTGAAGCTCAAGTTTTCTCAGTTAAAGAATTATCGGTAAAAATAATTCATCTTTCATCAAATTTACCTAAAGAAGCTGCTTTTGCCGTTAAAAATATTGATTCTCCCGAGTTTTTAATAAATTTTGTCTCATCTAATTCGGATGTGAAAACAAAGGAAAAACAAGCCCTTTTAGAGCAAAATAATTTGTCGGAAAGAGCCGGTTTATTATTAAAATTTTTATCGGAAGAAGTTCAAAAATTAGAATTGAAAGATAACATTCAAAGTAAGGCAAAAACGGAGATGACGCAGCAGCAGAAAGAATATTTTCTGCATCAGCAAATGAAAGCCATACAAGATGAGTTAGGGCTTGATTCACCGAAAGTTGAGATCGATGAATTAGAAAAAAGAGGGAAAAAGAAAAAATGGAATGATGAAGTAAAAGGAGCATTTAAAAAACAAATAAACCGATTAAAACAAATTAATCCGATGTCACCGGATTATTCTTACCAACTGATTTATGCTCAAACATTGGTTGATTTACCTTGGAATGAATATACCGAAGATAATTTCGATTTAAAACGGGCCGAAAAAATATTGGATGAGGATCATTACGGATTGGATAAAGTCAAAAATCGAATATTGGAACATCTTGCCGTGTTGAAACTGAAAGGTGATTTAAAAGCACCGATTTTGTGTTTGTACGGACCTCCGGGAGTAGGGAAGACTTCACTCGGAAAATCTGTTGCGCGTGCATTGGAACGAAAATATGCCAGAATGTCACTCGGAGGTTTGCATGATGAAGCAGAAATCAGAGGACATCGAAAAACATATATCGGTGCAATGCCCGGAAGAATTGTTCAAAATCTGAAAAAAGTTAAGTCATCAAATCCTGTTTTTATTTTGGATGAAATTGATAAAATCGGAAATGATTTCCGTGGTGATCCGTCATTTGCATTGCTTGAAGTCCTTGATCCTGAGCAAAATAATACTTTTTATGACAATTATTTGGAATTGGAATTTGATTTGTCGAAAATCTTATTTATTGCCACCGCAAACTCTTTAAATACAATAAATTCAGCATTAATAGACCGTATGGAATTAATTGATGTGTCCGGTTATATTGTTGAAGAAAAAACAGAAATTGCAAAACGGCATTTAATTCCCAGACAGCTGAAGGAGCATGGTTTAAAAGCATCTCAGTTGAAATTTTCTAAACTTGCGGTTGAAAAAATAATCACTTCTTATACAAGTGAATCGGGTGTCCGTAATTTAGAAAAGAAAATTGCTGAAATTATTCGGAAAATTGCGAAGAAAATTGCAATGGAAGAGGCCTATAATAAAATTTTAAATATTTCTGATATTACGGAATATCTCGGTGCTCCGAAGTATCTGAAAGGAAAATATGAGGGGAATGAATTTGCGGGTGTGGTTACCGGATTGGCTTGGACACAAGTCGGCGGAAAAATTTTATTTATTGAATCAAGTGTCAGTAAAGGAAACGGTCAATTAAATTTGACCGGAAATCTGGGGCAGGTGATGAAAGAATCAGCGGTTATTGCTTTCGAATATTTAAAATCTCATGCAGAAGATTTGCATATAAAAGAGGTTGTTTTTAAAAATTATAATGTCCATATTCATGTCCCGGAAGGAGCCATTCCGAAAGACGGTCCTTCGGCAGGTATCACGATGGTAACTTCAATTGCTTCCGTATTAACACAAAGAAAAATTAAAAATAAATTAGCCATGACCGGTGAAATGACCTTAAGAGGAAAAGTATTACCCGTCGGTGGTATTAAAGAAAAAATATTGGCTGCAAAACGTGCTGATATTAAGGAACTTATTTTATCAAAAGACAATGAAAAAGACATCAATGAAATTGAAGATTTGTATTTAAAAGGATTGAAATTTCATTTTGTTGAAACAATTTCGGAAGTTCTTGAAATTGCATTATTGAAACAAAAAGTATTGCATCCGGTCAGATTTAAACTTAAGTAAAATGAATTTCGGAAAACAATTATCAATTGGATTTAAAGGGTATTTTAAGGCATTAGAACTTTTGTTCTCAAAAGGTTTTATGAAATATATGCTGTTCCCTTTACTTTTAAATATTTTGATTTTTTGGATAGGAATGAGCCAAATTATGGATTTAGCCGTCACGGCAAGGCATGCTTTTATTAATTGGATTGATTTGGGAAGTGCCGATTTTTGGGGTGCAGAATTCTTGAAAGGTGCGCTTTCCGGAATTATTACGGCATTGATTTATGTTTTATTTTTTATCAGTTTTGCTTATCTCGGCGGCTATATTATCATTATTATTCTTTCTCCGCTTTTTTCCGTTATTTCAGAAAAGACAGAAAATATGCTTACCGGTCATAAAATTGATTATCCGTTTGATTTAAAGCAATTTATGAAAGATGTTTTCAGAGGTATCGGAATTGCATTAAGAAATGTTTTGTTCGAAACCGGTGTAATGATTTTGGTTTTTATAGCAGGAGCAATTCTTTCTTTTATAAGTTGGATCGGTGTGATTTTTATGTTTTTTATTACCTCTTATTTCTACGGATTTTCATATATGGATTATTCTAATGAAAGGTACAAACGTAACATAAAAGAAAGTGTTACATTTATGCGAAAATACAAGTGGGTTGCTGTTGTAAACGGCTCTTTGTTTGCATTGGTATTGTTTATTCCGTATATCGGCGTTGCTTTATCTGCTTTTATAGCAGTTATTTCCGTTATTGCCGGAACGGCTTCAATGGTTGAAATTAAGAAACTTGAAGATGCCGAAACGGATAAAATTTTTAATGCTGAAATTTGATTATTTTGAAAGAAAAAATTAAAATATCAGCTGTTTCTTATCTGAACACATTACCTTTTATTTACGGTATCGAGAATGATGCATTATTAATGAAACAAATTGATTTGCAGAAAGATATTCCTTCTTCTTGTGCCGATAAATTGATTCATAATGAAGTTGATATCGGCTTAATTCCGGTAGCGGAAATCGGGAAATTAAAAAAATCCTACATTATTTCGAATTATTGTTTGGGAGCTGTCGGGAAAGTTGATACCGTTTCTTTATTCAGTCATACACCGATTGAAAATGTGAAAACAATTTTATTGGATTATCAATCAAGAACTTCTGTTAAATTGACAAAGCTCTTAGCAAAAGAATATTTTAAAATTAAGCCAAAATATGTAAATGCAAAAGCCGGCTATGAAGATGATGTAAATAATCAGTCGGCTGCATTGATTATAGGTGACCGTGTTTTTAAATATCAAAATAAATTTGAATTTGTTTATGATTTATCGGAAATTTGGCTGAAATTTACATCTTATCCGTTTGTTTTTGCTGCATGGGTTGCAAATAAAAAAATAAATGATGCGTTTATAAAACAGTTTGACAATGCTTTAAAAACCGGTTTAATAAATATTGATACCGTTATTGAAAATTATAAAAGTAAGAATGAAAATTCCGAGATTGATTTAAAAAAATATTTAACAGAAAACATAAGTTTCGGATTAGATTCTGAAAAGCGAAAAGGAATGCAATTATT
>JAOZQB010000321.1 GCA_029932445.1 Bacteroidales bacterium
GCTACCAAAACTTTTCAGCATCTTAAACATTTTATAATGTTTATTGAAAAACAAAAAAACACTTAAAATATTCATTGCGGCATACCAGGAGATTAAAATAACCGAAACAAATGCCGATTCAAAAATATCATTACCAATGATATTTTTTTGAAAACGAAAGATTCTGTAAAATAAATATTTTAACATAAGTTTTTTGTCTGTTTGAATTTTTATCGAACATATAATACTGTCTTCTTTCGAACCGGATGTTGTATTACCGGGTTTAAATAGACAGCCCGCCGGATTGTCTTTACGGTTATTTTTATTTTTTGTTTTTCGGAATTTGTTTTTTTACAAATAATCATCAAAATATCGCGTTACTTTCTTCATCAAGTGAACTCGTGTTTTTCCTCTCATATTATGCTCACTTTCAGGATATAAAAAATAGTCAATATCGGTACCTGCTTTGATGCATGACCGGATAAAATCCAAACTGTTTTGAGGAACAACAACCGGATCAACATATCCGTGTATCATTAATAATCTGCCTTTCAGGTCTTTGGCTTTATTCAGTAAACTTGTTTTTTTAAATCCTTCAGGATTTTCTTTTGGTGTATCCATATAGCGTTCGCCGTACATGACTTCGTAATATTTCCAATCAATAACCGGTCCGCCGGCAACCGCAACTTTAAAAATTTTCGGATAATTTGTAATCAAAGAAGTTGTCATAAATCCGCCGTAGCTCCACCCGTGAACACCGATACGTGCCGTATCGACATAAGGCAAACTTTTAAGAAAATCAATACCTTTCATTTGGTCTTTCATTTCTAACTGTCCGCATTGTCGATGTATGATGCTTTCAAATTCAAAACCTCTGTTTGCCGAACCTCTGTTGTCAACCGTAAACATAATATATCCTTTTTGTGCCATATAGTAATTCCATAATCTTGCTCCTCCCAGTCGAGAATTTGTAACGAGTTGTGCATGAGGTCCGCCGTAAACATAAACCACAACAGGATATTTTTTCTTCGGATCAAAATTCGGCGGAGTAATCAGGCGATAATATAAATCAGTTTTACCGTTGGCAGCTTTCATCGTTCCTATTGACATTTTACCTAAATTAAAACTGTCAAGCGGTTCTTTTGCATTAAGAATTCCTTTTAATATTTTGCCTTTGTTGTCGCAAATTCGGTTATTGTTTGCAATTTCAGTGTTTGAATAAGAATCAAAGAAATATTTTTTGGAATTAGACAAAATTACATGATGTGTTCCTGAATTTGATGTAAGTTTTTGCCTTTTCCCTGTTTTAATATTGACTTTATAAAGATGTTTTTCAATCGGACTTTCTTCTGTTGATGTTATAAAAATATTTTGTCCTTTTGTGTCAAATCCTTTAATGTCAAGAACAGCCCAATTCCCTTTTGTAACTTGTTTAATTAATTTGCCTTCCGTATTATACAAATACAGATGGTCGAAACCGTCTCGTTCGCTGTAATACAGAAATTCATTAGTTTTCCCCGGCAGAAAAAATAAAGGATGTTCAGGTTCTGCGTAACGCTCATTTTTTTCTTCAAACAATGTTTTTAGGAAAGTTCCTGTTTGAGCATCGTATTTATTCATTTTTAAATGATTTTGACCTCTGTTTAATACTCCGATAAAAATATATTTTTCATCGGGATCCCAAGTGATGCTTGTAAGATAATGTTCTTTTGTAAAGTCTTGAACATCGCAAAAAACAGTTTTTCCTGTTTTTAAATTGTAAATACCGAGTGTAACTTCTTCACTTTTCTCACCTATCATCGGATATTTTGTGTTTTTTACTGTTGCAATACGAGTTGATACATCAACCAAAGGATAATCGGCTACCATGGTTTCGTCTTTTCTGTAAAAAGCGATATAATTCCCTTCGGGTGACCAAAAAATACCTTTATTTATACCGAATTCTTGTCTGTGAACATAATCGCTTCCGTTAACGATACCTTCATTTTCGTCAAATGTAATTTGAACGGTTTCGGATTTATTATCGGCAAAATATAAATTGTTTTTTACGGTATATGCTACGTAATTATTGTTGTAGCAAGGGTTTATGTTTGATGCATCTTTCGGAAGAATAACATCGGTTTCAATCTTTTTAGTTTGAAGATTATAAACATAGTAATTTCCGTCAGCTTTAAAAGTCAAATGCTCTTTGTCCGTCCATTGATAGTCCCAATAAGGAAAATATTTTAATTCAGAATGTCCGGCATTTTTTAATGCAGAGTTAAGCTCTTTTAAATCAGTTAAAATCTTAATATCTTTTCCGGTTTTGTTCATCACATGAATTTCCTTATAATTTGTAACATAAGTAAAATCATTTTCAGAATATGCTTTAATTCCCTGGATGTGTTCGGGGTATAATTGTTTCCATTGTCCGGCAACGGCATCTTCAATTGTTAATTGTTTTTTTTGAGCCGGAATTAATAAGACCGAACTTATTAATAGGGTTAAGATAAAAAAGATTTTTTTCATTGCTTATTTATTGTATGAATGCTTATTTAAAGTATTGTAATTTAATATTTTAGTTTTGATATCATTGTTGTCCGATTAAAAATTTATCAACAGGTTAAAAACCTAATGCGGTGGTTTGTTTGAGCCCCCGACTTTGAGCCCCCGACTTTGAGCCCCC
>JAOZQB010000322.1 GCA_029932445.1 Bacteroidales bacterium
GTCGGGGGCTGAAACAAACAGCCGACATAGGGTTTTAACCCGTTAATAAAATTTTAATCGGACAACAATGAATAAATATCCAAAAAATTTGATTAATGCACATCCACTCCGCGCAGCATAAAAAATAAATGGTATAAAGTCTTTGTTATTTCGGTCATATATTCGCTAACGGCTTTAACACTTCCGGGCAGCGTATAAACCAAACTATCGGCAATTGTTCCGGCAACACCTCGACTTAAAAGAGCATTGGGTTTTATTGAGCCGTATTTTATGCGGATATGTTCCATGATTCCCGGAATTTCTTTATCGAGCATAGGTTGCACGGTTTCAACGGTGATGTCTCTTTTACCTATGCCTGTTCCTCCGGTTGTAATAATAACATCGTATTTCTCTTTTGTTGCATTCGAAATTAATTCTTTAAGTTTTTTCTCATCATCAGGAATAATTTCTGTTTCAATATCGAAAGGTAAATTGTATTTTTCAAAAAACCCGGTTAATTGCATGAATATTACCGGTCCGCTTTTGTCTCGGTATATGCCCCTGCTCGCTCTGTCGCTTAAGGTGATAATCAGTGCTTTATAAGTTTTAGGAATGTATTGCATCTCATCACCGGCTTTGATAATACCTTTTTTTATTACTCTGCAAAAAATCCCCACACGCGGCATCACATAATGACCGAGTTCGGCAAATTGTGCATGAAAGGGTTTTCCGATTTGGGTAACTTCCAATTCGGCTTCTCCGATTTTAAATCTGTCGAAAGGAATAATTGTTTCATTTTCTAATCCCGAAACTCGAATATTTTCGGCAAATTCACCGGCTTCGGTTTCTCTTGCTTCGGTCAATTTCCTGAAAGTTTCAATATGCGAAACATCAATGATGCTTACTTGTCGGTTGCCGCTTCCTCGATGCACATCGCCGGAAACACCGTTTTCGAGCAATTCAATTTCGTTTGCGGGATATTTTCTGCTTCTGTCTTTCGACAAACTGACTGAAAGAACTTTTATTTTATTCATTTATTTAAATTTTATGAATTGTATTTCAGACGCATAGCACCTTTGAGGTGCTTTGCGTCTTTGATTTCACATATTTATTATTTTACTGATTATTTGATTTTCAACTTTTTAATATATTGACAGGCAAAGTTAAGCAAAGAATTAAACAAAATATAATTTATTGAAGTTCGGCTTTGTTTGCGGGTAAATAAATAATTTCATCGTTTGCCGTTATGTTTCCGTTTCGGATAACTTTACAGAAAATACCTTCTTTCGGCATCACGCATCTTCCTGCGGAGGTAAAAATTGCACAACCGTCACCGTGGCACTTTTTGCCTATTTGCGTAACTTCCATAACGACATCCTTCCCTATTTTAATGATGTCGCCCGGGCTCATTTCATACAGCACCAATCCCTCGGTGGTAATGTTTTCGGCAAATTCGCCGTAAGCAAGATTTCTGCCCAAAACTTTTTCAAATCGGGTAATGCTTTCGGCTGCTAACAAACTGACTTGTCTGTGCCAATTTCCGGCATGAGCATCTTTTTCAATACCCGTATCGCATAATGTTATTTTTTCTGTCGGAAGTTTTATAACACCTTTTTCTTCCGAAATATTTACTGAAATTACTTTGCCTGTATCAGTCATTGATTATCCATATTTGCGCACGAAATTAGAAAATATTTCAAAAGCAAAAATGAATGTTACTTAAAAAATATGAAAACTTGTTAAGTATCAAAGTATCGAATTGATTTTATATCTTTGCTTAAATATTTTGTGCAAAACACGGAGAAAATGACAACTTATAAAGAAGGCGAAAAAATACAATTTAAAATTAAAAACTTAATTGAACTTGCCGAAAATGAAGAATATTATGTTTTAGAAGACCTTTCGGGTCAAAAGCAATTATTGAATGCAAGCTATTATAAAAATTATCAATTCAAAATAGGACAAAATATCATTTGCAAAGTCGATCATATCAATTGCAGCGGTAAAATTTTTCTTGAACCTGAACATCCTTTCTACAAAGAAAATGAAGTTTATGAATTTGTTATCGATACCGTGGAAAAATCCGAAAATCGATTAAAAGAAATTGTTTATCATTTAAATTCTACGGATAAAACCGGGAATACGGCAACTTGTATTACGGAAAATATTTCCGATAACATAAAATCCGGACAAAAAATCAAATATAAGATTGAACGCATAAAAAAAGGGAAATTATATTTAGGTATTGTTAACGAAATATCTGTCAATGATTTAATATCCGGTGTTTATTATAAGTTTAAAATTGAAGATATTAGAATTCTGAAAGATACCTTCAAATACTATATTTTATCCGACAAGAAAAATCGAAAACATCTGCTGAGGCACGAATTTTATACACATCATCATTTAAGCATCGGACAAATAATTGAATGTACCGTAATTAAATTCAGTTCAGCAGGATATCCTGTTTTAGAACCGAAACATCCGGTTTACAAAATCGGAAAAACTTATAAATTTGAATTTGTAAAACAAGAAAAAGATTTTAAAGGCGAAATTACGGGGAATTATACAATTACCGTAAAAGATGTTTTCGATGAAAAAGTACAATTTATGTCTTCGGAAAAATTGTCTGTTCAAAAAATAAAATCCGGAAAAATTCAAT
>JAOZQB010000104.1 GCA_029932445.1 Bacteroidales bacterium
TCAGTGAGAGAGCAATGGGGTTGATTGAGAATAAGGTTTAAATAGTATGCAGTCAGCAGTTGGCAGTTGGCAGTTGGCAGTAAGCAAACTTATTTAGTTTATTTTTACCGGTTAATATTACAAAAGCAAACTTTTATCTTCTTTATCTTTATTAAATTTTGATGTTTGTTCCGATATAAACAATTGATCGTAGAAATATTTCATATCGATTTTGGAAACCATATCGGCACCGAGTTTAATAATTCTGAAAGTCAATCTTCCGCCGAGTGATAACAAAAGGGCTGCAATGATATATCCGACAACACTTCCGGACATCATTACGGCATCACCGCCCATTGAAATAACTTTAATTTCAGCAGGGAAATTCAGCATTGTTCCGAGAAATTCTACATGTTGTAAATCGGTAAATATCATATAGATAATCGAGATAATAAGGTAGGTTGCCCAAATACCGATTCCGATTAATAAAATTGCAATAAGAATTTTTGCGAATAATACGGAATTTGCGGGACCTTTAATGTTATTGCTTAGTTTTTCCATAATTTCTTATAATAAAATTTCGGATAAATATACAAAAAACGTGTTAATCTCCGGTGACTTACACGTTTTATTAAATTAGTTTTTGACCGTAAAGTCAAATTCTGTCAAAAACAGTCGCATAGCAACTTTATCAGCATAGATAAAATAAATTATTTATCCGTAATACCATTTATTAAGTTAGTTGTTTTGCGACCTTACAGACAGCCATTAATAAGTTATTTTTAATCTTCTGCCAAAACAATAATTTTATCACCTTCCGAAAAAGTTATCATTTTATCTTTATCCGGATTGACTTTTATACCGTAATTATTTTCAACCGAATGAGCATGTTTAATAATTCGATAACCGACAGCTGTTTCGTTTTTATAGGATGCAGCTTCCAAAATAGTGTAAAAATTAATCGAAACACCAAGTTTTACATAATCGGCAGCATCTTTCAAATAGAATTCCGAACCTTCGGCTTCAAACAAAATATCAATAACTTTCTTCAAATCAGGCGTTTCAGAAAGCTGTGTTAAAAACAAGCTGATTAAATCTTCACTGATTATAAAATCATCAGCTTTGGTAACTTCGGCAAGTTCCCGGTTCTTTTGATCAAACATTTCGCTGACAATATTTACTTTTTTGCCTTTTTTGTCAGCCATATTTCTGATATGCAACAAACAAATTAAAGTTTTTGCATCGGCTTCACGAATATCAATATCGTAATAACTTAAGATAATAATATTATTGTAAGCCGTAATATCATAATTCTCAAGTTCTTTACTGCTTGTAATATCTCCTTGTATAAAATTCACTTTTTGATTTGAAATAAAAGGTTTCAATTCATTTTCTGTTTCTTGGCTATTGTTCAAGTCGGAAATGATATCAATTTCCGAACCTTCAGCAACATATTCATCAAGTTCGCGAATAATAATTTTACCGCGTTTATTCCACCCTAAAATAACGTTTCGTTCTTTTTTCACTAAAGATTTTGCCTCAGTTCTTAATAGGGCATCTTTATTAATCTTCAAATCTTCAAATTCCGATAAAATAATCGTATCATCATCTTCGGTAATTGCCAGTATTTCATCATATTCATTTAAAACCGTATCCGATGACGGATTTATATGTACTTCAGCATTTTTATCCTTGTATCCCAGAACGGCAGAAGTATTATAGGCAAACAAGGCATCCTTATAGGTTTTCCCGACAAGTGAAGCTTCATTTTTAAAATACATTTCATCACCTTCGTAACAAAACAATTGTTGATAAATAATGCTTAAACCGGATTGACGACAAGTTTGAGCCGTTATTCTGGCAGTCAAATCAGGCGAAAGAACAAACATTGCCTCGTCTTTTCCGACGATTTGTGCCACTTCAATATTCTCTTCATCTTTAATTTCGGCAACAATATGGTATTTTCCTTCTTTTCGTTTCGGATTAAGCGTCAAGGCCAAGATTGATTTTATTACGTAAGTATCGGCATTTTCTTTTTCGGGAGAAAGAATAATAATTGAACGGGCACCGTCGGGATTTACAATTTTTAAATCCGTTAAATCTAAGGGACTTCCGGTACGGCAAATAATTTTCGTATTTTCGGTATCCGGAATTTCTTCACGAACTGTATCTTCCATCTCAACTTTATCTTCTTCCGCTAAAATAACAATTCGCGGTTTTTTTTGATTTTCGTTTGCAATAATTAATTCTGAAATAATGTGAATAACTTTTGGTGACCATCCCAGAATTAAAGTATGGTTTTCTTCAATAACCAAAGAACGTCCTTTACGTAATTTTTCAAGTTTCTCATCCAAACTTGTTGTTAATACCCCGATAAGCGTACTTAAAATAAAAATACCGCCTATTGTAATTAATAACCCGATTATTCTGAATACCCAACCGGTATCACCTGCCATTGTTCCCGGATCAACGGAACGTAACAGGGTTTGCCACATGGATTCAAAAAAGCCCATTCCCTCTTCTCCTGCCATATTTAAACCGCTGAAAGTATATACAAGACCGAAGACAATAATTATTAATAAAGATAAAACCGCAAGCCACATAATTATTGAACTTGTTCCGCGTGACAAAGTATTATCAAAATAATATCTGAGTTTTTGTTTGAAAGTGTATTTTCCTGACATAATTATTAAAATTGAGGTTTAAGATATGAAAAATTATTCAATTTCCGAACTTTTATGCTTCCACCGTTTATGCGACCAAAGCCAATTTTCGGGTTTTGCTTTTATAATATCTTCGATTTTTTTCATAAAACGTTCTGTAATTTCATTCTCTTTTGTTTCTTGAGGTTTATCTTCAAAAATTGAAAGTTCAACTTCATAATATCCTCTTTTTATTCTTTGAACATCTCCGAAAATTAAAGGAACATTATATTTTTTCGCATACATTTCCGCACCGTGTAAACATGCCGTATCCTGATTCAGAAATTTAATCCATTTTGCTTTCTTCAGATTTGAAGGACTTTGATCGGAGATCATAAAAAAAACTGTCGGTTTTTCATGTTTTTCTTCAAATGCACGATAGGTATCTTTTATGGAAACTAAATTCATTCCCCAAGCTGCTCGCGATTTTTTTACATAATTATCAATATATTTATTTGACAACGGTTTATACAATCCGATACTTTTATGTTTAAATTGAAATCCGAAACTTATAACACCCCACTCCCAGTTGGTGTAATGTGCCGCTAAACCGATTATATTTTGTCCTTTCTCAAAATAATTATCTAAAATATCAATATTTACAACAGGATATCTTTTTTTCAGTGTTTTTTTATTCATCGAAAGTCCTTTTATGCTTTCAAGTGTAATATCACTTAAATTTTTGTAAAATCCTTTTGCAATCTTATTAATTTCTGCTTCGGATTTTTCGGGAAATGAATTTCTTAAATTAGTAAACACAACATTCTTTCTGTATCCGAATATATAATAAAAAAAGAAATAAAGAATATCCGAATATACATATAAAACCCAAAACGGAACTAATGAAAAAAGAAAAACGAGAATTCTAAAAAAATAGTAACCGAGCTTTTTCATATAAATATAATTATAAAACAAAGTTAAAATAATTAATTATAATAGAAATTTGAATGATAAATATTATAAATTTGTGCAAATAAATAATAACAGACTATGAAATCCTTTTTTCTTATAATATTTTCTCTATTATATAGTATTAATATTTTTTCCCAACAACAAATCCCGAACGGAAATTTTGAAGATTGGACAAATAACGAAGCACCACCCTGGCATTCTTCTTTTAATATAGGATTTCCCGTATATACCGCAGAAAAAACAAATGATGCCGTTCAAGGAGATTCAGCTGCAAAATTAACAAGTCAAACTTTATTCAGTCAATTTATTCCCGGTTTAATTACATTGGGAGATATTGACATCATTGATCAAACATTAACGGGCGGTATTCCGTATTCCGACCGACCGGACGGCATCAGTTTCTTTTTTAAATATGAACCGACAGGAACAGACACAATGATGTTCGGTGCTTTTTTAACCAAATGGGACATTGTTAATTCAACTGATACAATCGCCCTAACCGGTTATTTAAACAGTGATACATACAGTACTTATACCGAAATTGAACTTCCTTTCATTTATCAATCCGATGAAATACCTGATACGCTGAATATTATTGTTACTTCTTCAGGATTTAACGGAAACGATGACAGTAATTTGTATATTGACAGTATTTCGATGATTAACGGTGAAATAATTTCTCCTACCTTTTGTTTTCCGGCAACGGATATAACATCCTCTGAATTTACAACACACTGGATGACAATTCCGAATGCCGTTAGTTATAGTATCGATGTTTCGGATAATTCCGATTTTTCCTCATTCATAAACGCTTATGAGAATTCAAACACGGGAACAGATACTTTTGCAGTTGTAAATGTAAACCCCGGAACATACTTTTATCGTGCAAGAGTAAATTATGACAGCGGAACAAGCATTAATTCCAACACCATTGAAGTAAATGTTGAAGATACTAACATTAATGACTCTGATTCCGACAAATTAAAAATAATTTCAAGAAGCAATAAAATAATTGCAGAATTTCCGATTAAAGGAACAAAAACATATCGGCTTTATAATGTTGACGGTAAATTAATTAGTCAAATGACAACAAACAATAATATAAGCAAATTCTCAGTTAATTATTCGGGCATTTACATCTTGCAAATAGCATATAATCAACACAATATAAGTAAAAAAATAACTGTTTTATATTAATTTTATCTGATGCAAATAAATAAATCTTATTGGGAAAATTTATATAAAAACAATCAGATCGGTTGGGATATCGGTTATCCGAGTACACCTTTGAAAGAATATATTGATCAATTAACAAACAAAGAATTAAATATTTTAATTCCGGGTGCAGGAAACGGTTATGAGGCAGAATACCTTTATAATAAAGGATTTACACATACCTTTTATTTGGATTATTCGACAGAAGCCCTAAAAAGTTTCAAAAATAAATATCCCGATTTTCCTAATTCAAATATTATAACAGATGATTTTTTTGAACATACCGGAAAATATGATTTAATTTTGGAGTTGGCTTTTTTTACTTCAGTCATACCTGAAGAAAGAGAAAAACTTGCCGAAAAAATATTCGAACTTTTGAAACCCGGCGGAAAATACGTCGGTGTTTTTTTTAACCACGAGTTTAAATTAAACGAACCGCCTTTCGGAGCAATGAAAGAAACCTATTTGGAACTGATTAAAGATAAATTTAAAGTTAAAATCTTTGAAATTGCATATAATTCTATTAAACCCAGAGCAGGCAGGGAGTTATTTTTTATATTTGAGAAATAAAAATGAATGTAGTTTAACCCGAAAAATTTATAAACGGCGAAGCCCTCACGAAAGTAATTTTTCGTAGTTGAAAGTAAAAAGTTGAATGTTAAAAGTTTCGCTATTTTCATTATGAAATTTCATAGCTCAAATTTGAGCTATAAGGTTTTATTCTATTTATGCTATAATAATTTTAACTTTATACTTTATACTTTTCTACTCCCAATTATTTGTGAATAATTAGGGTTAAAAAGGACAATTTTGCCGGAATAGGTTGCATAGCATCTCTTTTAATTAACTGATTATAAATCAAATAATTTTTAATTAATATGCAAAATCAGATGCTTTGCACCTTCTTATATAGAACTCAAAAATTATTTGGGTAATTTTCTCAACATCATCAATTCATAATCACTGAAATCAAAAAAATTATATTTTCTGTATAAACTCAAAGCTCTGAAATTTTCTTTATGAACTTCCAATTTTACCTGATAACCGATATTTTTAATTTCTTCAATACATTTATCCATCAACACTTTTGCTAAACCCAGCCCCTGAAAATTCGGTAAAATACCGAAATGGTGTAAAAAAGTTCTTCTGTTATCGTGTGTCAACCAAAATGTACCGATTATTTTTCCGTTTTTCATCATTAAAGTCAGATTTCCTCCGGCCTTAATCGTTCGCATAATTACTTCATTATCATCATTTCGCTCTGCTCCTCCCATTCCGGTTAGTTTCCACAAATTCATAACTTCATCAAAATCCTCAGGAAGATAATTTCTGAATATTATTCGATCATTCTCTTTCATAAGTTCATAATTTTGAAGATGTCCGAGACTGCAAATGGTCATAATTATTCCGCTACTTTAAAAACACAGGTTTGCTTATCCGAGCTTACAATAAATTTAAAAAAATTTCTTAAATCGTTATAATCGGAAGCCGGAAAAGTACCTTTGTGCATAACAATTTTACGAATATATAACAAATTATGATTTTCAACTTTTATTTCAGCAGTAAAATTTCCGAATTCAGATTTATATTCAAAGGTATCGGGAATGTATTCAGCAGTTAAATTATTCGGAAGTTTGTAAATCAAAGTGTCAATATCCGTATACGGAAACCTCAAATCTACATTTGATTTTCTGTTTCTCAGTTGTTTAGGTATGTGCTTTTTTTGATTTAATAAATTCGGTTTTAAAAAAAGTCTTCCTGAACTTACGGAAGCATAATTTTTTACATTAAAATTCAGATTTTCATTTGCCGAAGGAATTTCATCTTTAGTGTAAGTATATTCAAAGTTCTCAATTGAAATACCGGGTAAAGAAATACGATTTTTTATTCTTTTTTCTTTTTTCACATCCGATAAATCAAATAAACCGGAAACATTATCATACTGCAATCCTTTATATTCAGTATGTATTTTTGCTTGAATATCACCGTTTACGGATAATTTAATTTTTGCAGTTCTTATTTGAGTATTTATTTCTTCGGAATAAGAAGTTGTATGCACCAGTTTTCCGCCGGCTTGAGTTATCAAAAGAGCATTTCTGTCATCCGTAAAATCACCTAAATAGCCGAACGGTTTTTTCTGACTTGTACATTCCAACCATACGGTGTCCTTTTCTGAAGGAACACATAAAATGACATGATTAAATTGCGGAGACGGAAAATCTTTCACAAGAGGAGATGCATTTCTTCCGGCATTTATAATCGTATAATATGATTTTATTCCGGCAACATTTAATAATGATTTTGTATAATAAGTTAAAGCTTTGCAATCCCCGTAACCGTTGGCATCTGTAACAGATGCTTCAAAAGGTTGCCATCCCCCGATTCCTAATTGAATACTGACATAACGAGTTTTATTTTGCATGTATTCATAAATTGCTTTTGCTTTTGATTTATCATCCGGGATACCTTTTATTAGATTTTTTATCTCAGAAACAGTTTCTTCCGGTAATTGATCTCTTCCGTTGTTTAATTTATAAATCCATTTTCCGAAATTTTGCCATGTATCTGTTTTACCTTCGTATCCTTCTAATTTAAAATTTACGGGAGCAATTAAAACAGAAGGTACAATATTTAAAATTGAATAATTATACGGTTCATGTAAAACCGGTTTCAGATTTTCTACTGTCCACGAATTTTGAGAATTTCTTACTGTAACTTCAGATGTCTCGTTTTTACCGAAATTAATTTCTTTTATTTTGTATTGATAATCAGAAGATTGAATTATATTCAAAACAGCTTTTTCAACAGCTAAATTATATGCATTTACGGGATGCCAATCAGGAAAAGATAAAATACCGTTAAATTGCAGTTCAATTTCATATTCTACGGTATACGGCGGATTTAGTGCCGGTTTCTCAACATATTTCAGTCTGCTGTCACTGTATAAACCTTCATAATTTGAAATATCTTTTATATCTTTTTTTTCAACGACATCAACTAAATACCCGTCTTTATCATAATATTTACCCTTTAACGAAACAAATTTCCTAAGCTTACCATAAGGAGCCGTAATATAGGCATGATTTTCCCCGCTTTTGTTCAGAATAGTAACAATTTTCTTAATTTTATATCTCGCATCTTCACTATTTTTAATAATAAGATCGGTTTTAGAATATCTGATTACGGCATCTGCATGTTTTTTTAAACTGTCGGGAATTAAAGAAACGGCAAATTTATTTTGTGTAAAACCCGAAAAATTTAGTAATAAAAGAATAAAAACAACGTATATTCCGATGAATTGTATTTTCATAGTATTAATTTCATATTTTCTTCAAAACAATTTTTTCATTTTGTTTTTTTATTACCATATCGTAGAATTTTTTTAATGCTTTATAGCTGTCATACTGAAATACAGGTTTGTTAATACGAAAAATACTGATTACCTGAAACATATTTCCGACACTTGAAACCTGATATTGAAATTGTGCAGTTCTGCCGGGAAGTGAGAATACCGTATTCTCAGGTTTCTCAGTTATTTCGTAGCCTTCAGGAAGAGTATATTGAAAAATAACTTTTTCATAATACGGATATGAATAATCAACGGGATATTTTCGATTATCCGATTTAAACGGGTTATTTGTTCTTTTTTCATTTAATAACGGAGTCAAATAAATCATATTTCCAGCAAATATCACATTATCAACTGTTTCGAACTGATAAGATTTAATTAAAGGTTTATAAATATCATCTGTATTTTTAATCTCAACATCAGAAATTTCTGCATCAGAAGTGTTATCAATAAAATTTGTTATATATTCTTCTTCACTGCCGCTTTGAATAATATTATCTCTGATATCATAAGCAGCATACTCTTTATAAGTTTCAGTAACTTTTCCGGTTAAATTTTCATTCGGATTTATTGTTACCGTATATAAATAAGATTCTTTGTATCTCTGAGAAGGTACAATACTAACTTCATCAAAATTCGGAGTTCCCACAATTCGGCCCGTTCCGTTTAAGCATCTTTCCGGAAGCATGCCCATCGGAAGATCCTCTTCCGTTGCATCAATAAAATATTTTTTACCGTCAATTGTAACTTCCGCTATCACATAATTAAAAGAGGATAAAGAAGGATGTGTAGGAAAAATAATTCCGTTGTTTCGAGTGCTTAATACAACAGGGTTTGCTACAATATTTCCGGATTTTAACATATTAATTAACAACATATTAATATCTGCTGAATTACCGGTCTTCTTATCTAAAACAACATTTAATTTATCTTTAATGTATTTACTGTTATAGCCGTTCCATTTAATATTTTTTGTAATATATAAATATATTGCCTTTAATTTATTAAGTTTGGTTTCTGCATCTTTACAAATTTTCTCTGTTGCTAATTTAATTTTAGGAGTCGGTATTAATTGTTTTCCGAAATAAGAACTTTGGGATAATTTTTTATTTACATCATTCCATGAAGTTGTATAATAACTGACTGTTTGTCTCGGATAACTGATTGTTTTTAGTTCAAATTCCAGTGCTGTCATATAATTTTCAGCCGTTGTAATATAAGGCTCTTCAACAAATGCCGGAATATCTGAAACAGTCCAAGTTGTCAAAGAACTATTTGATGCATATTCAATTGTCCCCCTTTCAATACGTCCCCCTTGCCCGGGACCGGTTCTGTATTCAACCGAAAATGTCTCGTTTCTGTATTCATCCTTTTCATTCAAAATAATATTTTCATAACCTTTTTGATTCTTGTTATACTTGAAATATTCAGGGACTAAAGTTGAATATTCACTATACTTTACGGGTATCTCATATTGAAATTGCCATCCTCTCAAATTAAATATAAAATCAGAACTTATTTTATATTCCAAATCAATAACACTTCCTTCTTTTACATTCGGAAAAGAAGCTTTAGCAATTTTTCGATGTTTTGATTTATTATCATAAAAAATATTCGATTTGTTAATTTTTGTTTCAACAACTTTTCCGTTTTCAAGATTAAAGGTTTTCCCTTTAAGAGATGTAACTGCCTCTTCTGCACCATGATTACCTATATATAAAGGAATTTCAAAATCTGCATAACTGTATGCATCTTTTTTAAATATTTTAATTCTTAAAGTTCTTTTAAAAATAATTTTAAAATCTTTTAATTGATTATCATATTCAAAATAAGAATAGCCTTTATCAAATAATATAACCGCTGATGCCGATGAATCCGGCTCATAAAATTTCATTTCTGCTTCGCCGGGATTTAATTTCCCGAATTTATGTTTTACTTTTTGAGCTTCAATAGTTGAAAAATTAAGAAGAAGTAAGCCAAAAATGATTAAACTATTTTTCAAATGTTTCATGTGTCTATTTTTATAATTTTCAAAGGTCACATAG
>JAOZQB010000323.1 GCA_029932445.1 Bacteroidales bacterium
GCGAAGCCGTTGATGCCGTTTACGAAAATAGTTATACCGAAGAAAAAATCAATGACTGGATAAAACGCTTGTCAACGGTATTTAATCGCGGATTTTGGGGCGGCTACTATCTCGGCAGAAAACTCGGCGAATGGAGTAAAGATTACGGGTCAAAAGCCACCAAAAAGAAAGAATTTATCGGTAAAGTCAATAACTATTTTTCAAAAATAAAGGTCGGGGAATTTTTAATTCAATCCGGAAAACTTGCCGTGAATGACGAAATTATGATAAGCGGACCCACAACCGGCGTTATTCAAACTACCGTTAAAGAAATACGTTTTGATGAAAAACCCTTAAATGAAGTTGAAAAAGGACAAGTTGTATCAATTCCTGTTGAAGAAAAAATCAGGCGGTCGGATAAATTGTATAAAATTGTTGATGTGTCGTAAATTTATTATTTTTGAAGTTTAAATATTTCGATGATGAAAAAAACTGCAGTGTTTATTTTAATAAGTTTTTTTGCACTTAAATCTTATTCGCAAGATATTGATTTGTTTCAAAAAAAACAAAATGATAATTTTAAATTTGAGAAAATTAATCCGCAAATGAGTATTGATGAATATCGAATTTTATCAAGAAATTTACGGATGAAAGAAATGTTGTATGCCATGATTGTTCCCGGCTATGTGCATTTTTATGCTAAAGATAATTTAAGCGGATATTCTTTATTGGCGATACGTTCAGCAGCATTCGGAACCATTGCTTATTTAGCGTACAAAGGTGAATTAACATTCGGAAAAGATAAGCTCTGGAAATTAAATTTGAAAAATGAAGATATTTCAAATACGGATAAATATTTAGCTTATACATCCTTGGCAGCAATTTTCGGAACTTATTTTTACGATTGGATACACGGAAATTATATGCTTAAAAAAAAACAGGAAAACATCCGATATAAATACAATATGAAACTGAATTTGGGTATGATAAACAGTCCGACCGGAAATTCGATACCTTCTTTAAACTTTCAAATTAAATTCTGATGAAGAACGCAATCTTTTTTTTATTTTTTACGGTAATTGCAACTTTCGGGTTTGCTCAAAATATAAAATCAGAAGCGGAATATTTGTATTTGATAAATGTTCAAAAAAACACTGAAATTATTAAAGATAACCTGAGAAATGCTGAAATTACAGCAGAAAAAATTATTCAAGAACCTGATAGTTTTAATAAAACAAATGAAATAAAATTCTTTCAACAATTGGCAGAATCATATTTAACAGCAAAACAAGCAGAAAGAGCTTTGTACTCAATAGCTCGACAAATTTGTTTTTTTCCGGATGAGAGCTCTGATTATTCCCAAAGTATTATAAACTTGTCATGTGAAAAAGCATCAATAAAAGATGCTAAGGAGATATATGAAAAATTACTGACACCGAGATCAAATAAATACGAGATATTATTTAAAACTGTGATATCATCAAAAATTCATAATGTTGATGATTTACTTTTAAAAGATATATCTGCCTATAAAAAAAAGACGAACAAACCCTTGCCGGATTGGTTGAAACAATATGAGTTTTATACAAAAATCGGAATTACACCTAACACTAAATTTGATATGATTTCTTTTAAGGAAAAATCTGAAACCTTTCTTTTTTCTCATGAAGGTTTAAGTTTAAAAAATAAAAGAATATTATTGGCAAAATCGGCAGATTACTTTATTGATATAAAGAATAAAGAAATGGAAGCAAAGTGCTTGACGGAATATAAAAAAACAAAAAAAGGATTGTATCACTCTTTTTTATACGCATTATATAAATTTAATTATTTATTTTTATAAATTCTGATAAAAACAGTTCTGTAAATTTCTCTTTACCTTTCAAATTCAAATGCGAAGCATCACCGAATAATGTGTCGGGATAAGCATATAAACTGTCGGAAATGTTAAATTCGGGATATTTTTGTTGATACTTTTGCATAAACCGTTGATATTCTCTTACAAATTCCGGATTTAATTTCTCGAAAGAGCTACTATTCATCGGCATTGAGAAAAAAATCAGTTTGATATCTTGTTCTTTGTAAAAAGCTAAAGTTTTATCAAAATAATTTTCCAAAAGCGGAGCCGGAATAAAATGTGAATATTTTGTTTCGTAATTTAATTCGGAACAGGAGTCTCGTAATCCGGGATGCGGTCTGCCGCCTTTCATTTGTTGCATCTCGGCAATCATTTTTTTGTTCTCATTATAACCCGTAAAAACATAATTATACAATACATCATCCTGATAATAAGCAAGATAATCAACTTTATACAAAAAGTAATCGACTTTTGCAAAACGTCCCAAAACCGTATCTTGTTTTACTTTTTCCGAAAGAATTTCTTCAAATTCGGAATAAGAAATCACATTATTACGAACGGCATAATGCCAAAAAGCAAACATTTCAGAAAAAAAACGCGGAGAAATAGAATAGAAAATCGTATCGGGCTTGTGATGTTTTTGTAAATATTGTTTCAAAATATAGTACATCTCAACGGGTGTGGAGCCGCCGGATGCAAAACTGTAGGCAACGGGAATTTTTGTGAAATCAATACCGGCATTCAGGCGCGATTCGCCGAGAAAAATTTTATTTGCCTTCTGAATTTTGT
>JAOZQB010000324.1 GCA_029932445.1 Bacteroidales bacterium
ACAAGATATTCTCCGGAATTTTCTTCAAAATTAAAATACATTGTCGGATATTTTTTTATTTGGGTTCTTACTCGCCGATACCCGCTGCCGTATTTTTCAATATCTTTTGTAAGATAAACATGTCTCCCTATTTGTTCAGGAAACAATTTCTCAAGCTTAAACTCGTCTCGTTCATTTTTCGCCTTGCGAAATTATATTTCTGAGTTCTTGGCTGTTCATTAATTAAATTAATAAGGCTTTATAAGTTTTCAGAAAAATCAAAGACCTTTTTTTTAGATTTTCTTTAATCTTCTGTAAGTTTAGGTTTTGTTCTAAAATCATTTCAGGCCAATCTTGAATATTTATATCATCAAAGTAATTTAAACTTTTTACAACATGCAGTAAATTTCGGTCTTTATATTTTGTTCTGTAAAAACCCGGCACATCATTAAGGGTATAATTTTCCAAAATAAAACAGATGTCAATAAAATCTTTTAATCGAGTTCCGTTCCCTGCTATTGCATTCAATTTCATTGCTGCAATATCGTCTGTAGAAAGTTTTGCAATATTCCCGAAAACAACAACAAACATTATGGTGGTTAACAGGGGTTGAATAAGGAACCATAAAGGGCCGAGAATGGTTTGTTTATATTTGGCAACAAAATCTCTTCTACAAACAATGCTATTAAATCACGATACACCCGGAGTTCTTTTAAATTAATATCAAACCAATGTCGCTTAGGTTTGATAATCATTGACCAATTTTTATGCTGTTTTTGCAGGGTATCCTTGCTCTTTTTCAGCAAGTTATTTCCTTCAGCAAAAAATCCAAAATCTTTTGTGTTGATTCTTCCAAAGTTAATTCATCGGTATTAACGACAATATCCGGATGTTCGGGGGTTTCAAAAGGCGAACTGATACCGGTAAAATTTTTTAATTCGCCGCTTCGGGCTTTGGCATACAGCCCTTTGGTATCTCTTTTTTCACAAACTTCTATGGGTGTGCTTACATACACTTCAATTAAATGTTCTTTTCCGATAATACTTTTTGCCATATCTCGCGATTCTTTGGTCGGGCTGATAAAACAGTTAATGGCAATAACACCGCAGTTTAAAAACAGTTTGGTTACTTCGGCAATTCTTCGAATGTTTTCAACACGGTCTTCTTCGGTAAATTTTAAGTTTCTGTTAATCCCGGAGCGGATATTGTCGCCGTCAAGAATTTGAGTTAAAAAGCCGCGGTTAAACAATTCCTTTTCAACGGAAGCTCCCAAAGTTGTTTTTCCTGATCCGGATAATCCGGTGAACCACAATACTTTGGCTTTTTGCTTTAACAGATGCTCTTTCTGTTCCTTATTAATTATTTGGTCGAATACCGGATGAATGTTATTCGTATGTTGCATTAAAAATTTCGTTTAAGGTTTCGTTTTAAAGAAGATACAAAGATAAAATAAAATTTAAAAATTGCATTTAAAATATTGGGCTTAGTTAAAGTACACAAAAATATGAGTTTATCAGCGAACGGTTTTTGAAAAGATTAATTTATTTAAAGGTTAATTAATATTCTGAAACAGTTTGCTTTATTTTATTTTTAACTTCCGACCATTCTGTTTTCTCAAACATAAAAGGCATTGGCTCCTGGTCGGCATCATCAAAGTATCCGAGACTCTTTAAAACTAAAAATTCATTTCCCTCGGAATATTTTTGTAAATATAAGAGCAACATTTGTTTAAGAGATAGTTTTTTTAATAAAAAATAGATGTCAATAAAATCTTTTTTTGAACCTCTGTTGGTAATTGCAGATAATTTCATTGCTGCAATGTCATTAAGGGATGCTAATTTTATTCTGTCTGATATAATCGGATTATTAAGCCATTTGTACGGATAGTTTACAATATCAACTTTAATATTATTAAGAAAAAAAATATTTATTGTTTTTGATAATGAAATTACTTTCAGGTCTCCTATTTTTTTAAGTTTTTTTACGATAAAGGTTGAATCAAGCTCTGATTTTCCGAACAACTCAATATCAACAGAATATCTGTGTCCGATCTGTAAAGCAAGATTTGTTCCTCCGACTAATTTCAACGCCTTAAATTCCGGAACCGACTGTATTGCTTTTATAAGTCCCAGTGTTGTCTTATCGACAGCTTTGTATTGTAACATCTGAATTGAGTTAAAGGAATATCGGATAAAACAGATATAAACGAAGCTGATTTTTTGTCTAAATCTCTTATTGTAACCGCCGCATCGGCGATTTTTTTTAAACCGTATAAATCTAAAAGCAATCTCCAATCATTTATTAGTCCGTACATTAAAACATATTTAACGATATATTTTCGGTGTTTTTCAAAATCAAGTTTTGTTTTATCCGTGTCCCAAAATAAGTGAGGTGAAAAATCGGAAATCTTAATATGTTGTTTATCCTGTTTCATTAAGGTGTTAAAATTGTATTTGAGAAATGCCTTTTTTTAACAAACAATTAAAGTTTAAAATTAAAAACAAGTAATGCAAAGATAACAGAAAATTTAAAAACTATATTTAAATTGCAGAAAAGCAAAGGTCATACTTTTAAATTCGGCATCTCCGTTAATCGGATTTTTTAAATTTCCGCCGAATGTTTGTGCTAATACAGAAAT
>JAOZQB010000325.1 GCA_029932445.1 Bacteroidales bacterium
GGAAATGAAATAAGAAGTTGGCAATTGAACCCGATTGACCTTGTTTCTCCCGTTGCTTTTGAATATATTGAACCGGAGAGTATAACGGTCGGAAATCCGCCTGCAGAAGTTATGTTTTACGGAAGCGGTCTTGACCAAATTACGGGAGTTAATTATGATACTCTTGATTGGGGTGTGATTGTATCCGATTTTGAAGTTCTCTCACAAGAAGAAATCATATTAATAATTGACGCATCACAAGCAAATCTTGAAGGTTCTTCGGGTGTAACACTTGAAATACCCTTTATTACATCATTCGATGAAATTATTACGGCATCATTATCTTTAACAGCAAACAGTATTCCGCAAGGTGACCCGGTTATTACAAGCATTGAACCCTACGAAGATAATACCTTTGTTCCGGGCGAACAAACAGTTATTATATTCGGTAATAATTTAAACAGTCGTGAGGGTTTAAGCATTAATCCCGAAAACGATATGATTACGCAATTAAGTTATGAGTTTGATGCGGATAACAACATTTTGGCTCAAATGGATATTCCGCAGGAAGTTCTGGATACGCAGCAAACATTTGTTCTTTCTTATACCGGTTATTTATCGGAACCTTTTACGGTCTTGCTTAACAGCAGTGTTCAGAAATCGCAACCGAAAATTGAAACGGTAACGGATATTGAGGGCAATCCCGTGATTGTCGGCACAACTGAGCTGATAATAAACGGGTCGGGTTTCGGATCTTCGTCTTCTCTGACTTTATTTGTCAATGACGGTTCGGAGGAACAAATTCCTTACGGGGATATTACTACGGCCGACAATGTGATTTTGGTGTCGGGATGTGATTTGGGACCGCCGTATGCCGACAGAGAAATCGGTATCATCGTCACGGGTACTGCTTCGGGAAATTCGGATACTTACTATTTTACTTTAACAAATCAGATACAATAAGATGGAACAAAACAATTCAATTATAACGGAACTTATTAAAACACTCGGCAGCTACGGTGTCGGTTGGTTATTGCTCGGATTAATCTTATTGGGGGTCTTTTTGATATTGTACAAAAGCATTCTTTCAAATCCGAAAATTCAGGATGCAATCGTTTATTGGTTTACTTCAAAGGTTTATAAAGTAGGTGTGAAAGACATTAAAAGACACTTTGTATTTTCCGATAAATCAAAATTAAAAAATAAAGTTGATTTAATGACATTTGAAAACGACTCTCTGAAAACAAGAGTTTTTCGTGTGTTTTTCTCAACGAAATTGAATGTTGATACGGAAAAATTAAAAGCATTCGTAAATACTGATTTTAAGAATATCGAAAAAGAAGAGCTGCATATTAAAATGACCGAAGTGATTGAAGATATGAAACAGAGTTTTAATGAAGCCGTTAAGCCGGAACTTGTAAAACTCTGTAAAAAAATACTCTATATTATGGTCGGGAATTACTACAAACAAGTGCATGCAGAAAATTGTGCTTCAAAGATAGTTGAATATGTGATGTATGCTCCGAAAGGATTTGACGAATACCGAACCTACCGAATCGAAAGTCTTTTATACGATATTGAACTTATCAGAGACAGTCCGATTTACGATAATAATAATGAACGTATTTATCAATTTTTAAGTACAACGGGGCATTCAATCGAAAAAGCAATTATGCGGGCAGCAAAGATTTTTCAGGATTTCAACGGAGAAATTGACCATATCTTTCAAGAACAAATAAAAGAAATAAGCAAAACATAAAAAACTTGTTTTTGTCGCAGGGGTTGCCGTTGCAAAGGCAAGGCAATCCCTTTTTAATTTAATTTCGGTAATGATACAAATTGAAATATAATGAAGAAATTAACAAGTAAACAAAAAATTTGGGCAGGTACAGGCGGATTTGTACTGTTAATCGGTACGGTCTTAGGAATAAAAAAAGCCAAAGCTGACAAACAGGAAAAAGAGTTGCTGTCTCCCGGTAATTTCAGACTGCCTTCTTCGGGCGGTTCTTCCGGAAAGAAAGTAATTACTTTTCCTTTGAAACAAGGTGATTATAATAATCCTATGGTTCTTAGATTTCAGAAGTGGGCAAACAAACAAATCGGAAAAGTCAGAATGATTAAAGGGAATATTCCTTTATTGGCAGAAGACGGTGATTTCGGAAAAGAGACTTTAAAGTTCGTCAAAACATTATTAAAGTCAGATGTCATATCCAAAAGTATGTTTGATAAATACGGCATGTAAGTTCAGATCAGTTAAAACTCTTTTAAAGTCACTTCAACCTTTTTAAAAGTCAGTTAATGAAGCAATCTCAAAAACATAAAGTAAGTTCGAATGAACAATACTTTCACAAAACTGACTTTCTAAGTTTTGAGGATGCAATTGAAAATGATTTGAAACAGCATAAAAAACACAACAAACGAACCGTAGAGAAATTAGCAAATACTTACGGAATTTTAAATAAAAACATCATTAAAGAACTGACGGAATTTGTGATTGTAAAAATTGCAAGAGCATACGCACAAAACAGCTCTGATTATTACGCAAAATATGAAAAGATTGTCGAACTGTATAAAAACCAGGTTAATCTCTCGCACAGAACAAGCCAATCCATGCTCTTGCAGCAATAT
>JAOZQB010000326.1 GCA_029932445.1 Bacteroidales bacterium
TGTGTTCGTTTTGCTCGTTTTAAATCATCTTCATTATCATAAAAAACATCCCAATGTTCCGAAGAAATTAATTCCATCGACATGGATGCCAACTCGGCAACTTCCGACGGAAGTTCTTTAAAATCAACTAATTCCAAATTACTGCTTAAAAACGAATGTACTGCATGCCCGCCTTCGTGCATCATGGTTTCCAAATCGCGCTGATTGCCGGTTGCATTCATAAAAATAAAAGGAATATTGCTTTCATAGAGGGGATAATTATACCCGCCGGGGGCTTTCGCTTTTCGAGAATTCAAATCCAAATAAGCATTCTTTTTCATAACCTTCAGATATTCACCATATTGAGGTCGTACTTTGGTAAACACTTCAATCGCTTTGTCAATCAATTCATTTCCGTCTTTAAACGGTTTTAATGCCGGTTTTAAATCCTTATCAACGGCTGTATCATACGGTTTCAGAACATTATAAGCCAGTTTTTGTTTTCTTCTTTCATCAACGGCATTTACCAAAGGCAAAACGGTATTTTTTATTGAATTATGAAATGTAATCACATCATCAATTGAATAATCAAAACGTTTCAAAGCTTTGTGCATATAATCTCTGTAATTATCAAAGCCGGTATTTTCAGCAACTTTTTGTCTTTTTTCAATTAAATCGGAAAGCAAATCATCAAGTTTTTCTGTATCTTTTGCCCTTCTTTTATGAATGAGTTCAAACACTTCCTTACGTACTTTTCTGTCGGTATCTTTCAAAAAATTTCCGGCTTTTTGCAAAGTCATTTCTTCACCTTTGTAACTTACGGTCATGGCTCCGGAAATACTTCCGAATTCACGTTCTTTTTGTTGCAATTCCGAAAACAAAGGAATATTTTCTTTACGGAAAAGTTCTTTCGAACGTTTTACTTTTCTAAGGGCAATATCGTATTTTTCTTTATCAAGCTCGTTTAAAAAAGGACATTCTAACAGTTTTCCGTCAAACATATCAGAATATTCCGAAACTAAAGGTTCTATTTCTTTCACAAAAAAGTTAAAATCTTCGGCTAATTTCTCATCTTCGGTATTGCAAGTCATTTTAATGTATCGCCAAGCCATATCTTCTTCCAAAAACGCTTCGGCTTCGCTTTTATTCGCCCACCACATTTTTAAATCTTCTGCAGATTGAATTTTTCTTTCCTTTAAATCATTCAAAAAAGGAAGAATATCTGCTTTATTTTTCAGAAGAAAATCCTGAGGTATAAAATTTCTTTTAATTTTCATCGTTTAAAATTTATTGTTCCGGTTTTGCAAAACTAATGAACAAGTCGGAATTAAAAAAGATTATATTTGCACTGTAGATAAGTCAGAAGTTTTAAAGTTTATAAAGTTTATAAAGTTTAAAATCTTTAAAGTATAAATCGAGTATATTTTAATCAATAATAAATGAAAAAACTGTTTTTTCTTATTTTTACATTATATTTCTTTTCGTCAAATGCACAAATAGGCGGCAAAGGTGTTTATGATTTTTTGAATTTAACAAATTCGGCACGTATTGCGGCTCTCGGCGGAACAAATATCTCAATTTATGATGATGACTTGAATTTTGCATTAGAAAACCCGGCTTTATTGAATGCCGATATGAATAAACGTTTGGTATTGAACTATGTGAACTATTTTGCCGGCGTAAATTACGGATATGCGGGATATGCCGATAATTTTAAGAAATTCGGAACCGTATCCGTCGGTATTCAATACATCAATTACGGAAATTTTATTGCCGCCGATGAAACCGGTGTTATAACAGGCAATTTCAGAGCATCGGATTATGCTTTGAATATTATTTGGTCAAAACAATTATTTAAAAATGTTACAGCCGGAGTGAATTTTAAACCGATTTATTCGCATCTGGAAAGTTACAGTTCCTTCGGAATTGCTGCCGATATCGGAATTACATATTATAAAAAAGAAACGGATTTTGCAACTTCTCTGGTTTTTAAGAATATCGGAACCCAAATAAAACCCTATTACCAAGGACATTATGAACCTGTTTCGTTTGACATACAAGCCGGTATTTCAAAGAAATTAGCACATGCGCCCTTTCGTGTTAATTTAACGGCACATCATCTTTACAAATGGAATTTGAGATACGATGTTCCGGAAGATGTTACACAAATTTCTTTTGCACAAGAAACGGATACCGTAAAAGGTGAAATCCTGACAAATATTTTGGACAATGCCATGCGTCATTTAATTGTGGGTGTTGAGTTGTTGCCTCTAAAAAGTTTTTATGCTTCAATCGGTTATAATTTTCAACGCTTTCAGGAAATGAAACTCACTGATAAAAGCGGCTTTACGGGATTTTCGTGGGGATTTGGTATTAAACTCAAAAAAATGGGCTTCAGTTTCGGAAGAGCAACGTATCATCTTGCCGGTGCATCCAATCATTTTTCGGTATATTTTGATATTTCCAAAATGGGTAAGAAAACAAAAGTTGAAGTAAATTAATTGATACTGAACAATTGATATTGAAAAAATTATTTGTTTATTACAATTAGTATAAAAGTAAAAAGTTGAAAGTTTATAAAGTTAAAATGCTGTTAATTAAGGTCTTACAAAAGTTGAAA